>JAHEDB010000212.1 GCA_024641465.1 Chromatiales bacterium
TATCCGCTTCGAGCTTGATTGATTGCCGATATCATTCGGCGGCGTGCGCCATCAGGCGCATGTAGTCGTCAAGGTATTCGTCTCGTGTACGTCTTGTCTTGCCATTGCGATGTGGGCAGCGGTGGCTGTCGCAATAGTGTCCGGCACTGACATAGTCGAGAATGATGGCCGGCATCTCGTAATGACTGATGGGGTCATAGGTTTTAACGCTGCTGTTTTCGATAATGGCGAGGCGGTTGAGAAAAATGCTGTCCTGACGATTTTCCAGATAGCCAAGGTCGCGATAGGTGTCCGGGCCGTAGCGTAGTGGCGGGACGTGATCCGACACCAGGATGATCAGACTTTTGCTGTCCAGCGCCAGCAGTTCATTGACGTATTGGGCAATGGCCTCAGTGCGGTAATAAAACTGGTTAGTTGATCGTTGCAGGTGATCATCCTCATGCGCGGCGCGGGTGTGGATACGTTCCGGCCGCAGTGCGGGGTCAAGCAGGTGTGGTGTGTGACCGTAGATGGTCATCATATAATTAAAGAGGGGCTTGCCTGCCTGTGTTCGCAGGTGTTCACGCACCATGCCGAGGTTTTGCGCCAACAAGTCACCATCAAACAGGTATTCTTCTGTGTCGATAACGTTCGCCACACTTAGATAGCTGCCCTGGCTGCCGGAAAATTCACGCGGGAAGTAAGTTTCCATAAACCCACTGCCCTGATAGCCGGGCTGGGCATTAAAGAAGTTGGGTTTGTAGGCATTGCTGGCCACGCTGCGATACCCCAGTTGCGTCAACCAGTCAGGCAGGCAATGGGCGGCGGCACCGCTGAAGGCATTGAATTCGACACTCGATACCTTTTCAAAGGCAGGCACGCCACACAGTACCTCGAATTCGGCCTGTGCCGTGGCGCCGCCAAACACCGGCGAGCGCGACAGGCCAAGACGGTTGCCAAATAATTTTGCAAAGTCGGGATGCACGGGGGATTGATCAAAGCGCAGGTCGCGGAACAGGCGCGGGTCGAGGAAGCTTTCCAGTACGATGAGGTGCACATTGCGCCTGGTATTGGCGGCCTGCAGTGCGGCGATTTGCTGTGCGATATTTTGTTCGTAGGCGGCACGATCCTGATACGGCTGTAACTGTTGCAGCGCCGCGCTGCGTTGTGACTCGCGCAACAACAACATGCTGAGTCGACCGTTGCTCTCCACGCTCTTGCTGTCCGAATACTTGACCACCTCGTTGCCCAGTGTGGCAAATGCCCGGGCGAAGGCATGCGGGCTGAATTCGATGGCCAGCACGAGGATCAGTAACGGTATCAGTCCGTGCAGGACGGCACGACGGTTGACCGGGCGGATATGCCAGGCGAACCAGAGCAGGGGCGCGGCGGCCAGCAAGACGAGGGCCGCGCTATAGTACACGGGCAAGACCTGCAGCAGTTCGGGCAACTCGGAGACATTGATCAGGCGAAATACCTTGGCATATACAAGGTAGAAGGCGTCGTGCACGAGATAGATGAGCAATACCGGCAGGGCCGCCAGCAGGCCACGCAGACGTGAGGCGCGCAGCAGCATCCAGCACAGGCCATAGAGGTAGGCCAGCAAGACTATTTCGGTGAGCTGTTTGTAAAGTGCCCCGCTGGGAATCCCGGCCGTCAGACTGACAACCAGGTTGTAGGCACCGACCAGCAGGAGAAAGGCCGCGGCGCCGGCCAGCAGTGTGCGTAGGCTGGCAGGGAGTCGAACAAGAGGGCGCAGGGACATATAAACCTAACTGTCTGGAAAATAGGGTGATTTTGCGCCTTGCAATCAAAATCTGCAATCCTGCTCGGGTTTGCACTATAGTGGCGCCGTCCGTCGCTGTATTTTGTGGTTGCGAATGGAGTGTTTCAAGTAGGGGTAGGGTATGTTTCGTCTGACTAATGTGGTGATTGGGGTGGCGGTTGCCATCATTAGCCTGAGCCTGTGGGCCTATCTTAACCGGCCGCACACCCCGCCGGACTGGCCGAGCCAGGTGATGGGTTTTTCTTATTCGCCCTATCGTCTCGATCAGGACCCGGTCGAAAAGCACTACCCCAGCGTCGATCAAATCGAGGAAGACTTGCGCCTGCTGTCGGGCAAGGCCATGGCCGTGCGCACCTATAGTGTCGAGGACACCCTGGCCGAGATCCCGCGGCTTGCCCTCAGGCACAATCTCAATGTCTGTCTGGGCGCGTGGGTAAGCTACGACCAGAAACGCAATGCGGAAGAGTTTCCACGTTTTCTCGAGATCGCACACAAAAATCCAAACGTGGTGCGGGCCATCGTCGGTAACGAAACCCAGCACCACAAACTGATCTCCATTGAAGAATTGATTGCCTTTCTCGACAAGGCGCGTGCCGAACTCAATGTCCCGGTGAGTACGGCCGAGCCGGCCTATATCTGGGCAAAGAACCCCGAGCTGGCCAAACACGTGGATTTCATTGCCGTGCAAATCCTGCCTTACTGGGAGGGCCGCAACCCGCGCGCCGCGGTGGATTATGCCTTTGATATCGTGCGTGGTCTCGAGGCGCAGTTCCCGGGCAAGCCGGTGGTCATTTCGGAAATCGGTTGGCCGAGTCATGGCCGTGACCGCCAGCAGGACCCGACCACGGTGGCAGGGGATGCAGTGCGCCAGACCGCCGTGGCCTCGGTGGCCAATCAGGCCATCTTCCTGCGCAATTTTCTTGCCCGCGTGCCGCAAGAAGGCAAGATCTACTACATCATGGAGGCCTTCGATCAACCCTGGAAGACGCAGAATGAAGGCGCGGTCGGTGCCTACTGGGGCGTGTATAACGTCGAACGCGAGCCCAAGTTTGAATTCACCCAGCCTATCGTACCGGTGCCGAGCTGGCAGATACTGGCGGGCATTTCCATTACCCTGGCGATCATTACCTTCGCCCTGTTGCTCATCGACAGCACCGCGCTGCATGGACACGGTCGCGGATTCCTGGCCATCGTGTGTTACTTCGCGGCGACAGCCATCGTCTGGATCATTTACGAGTACACCAATCTCTACCTGACCTTCACGACGATCTTTATCGGTCTGCTGCTTATCATCGGCATGGTGGGGATTCTCGCCGTGTTGCTGGCCGAGGCCCATGAATGGGCCGAGGCGCTCTGGTACAACGTGCGGCGACGCGCCTTTATATCTCTGTATATCGAGGAAGAATTTTTGCCCAAGGTCTCCATCCATGTGCCGGCCTATAACGAGCCGCCGGAGATGATGCGGCAAACCCTGCGGGCCCTCGCGAAGCTGGATTACCCAAACTTCGAGGTACTGGTAATCGATAACAACACCAAGGACCCGGCGGTGTGGCAACCGGTCGAGGCCTGTTGCCGCGAGCTGGGTGAGCGTTTCCGTTTCTTCCATGTCGACCCGCTCGCCGGCTTCAAGGCCGGGGCGCTCAATTTTGCCCTGCAACATACCGCCGAGGATGCAGCGATAGTGGCTGTCATCGACAGCGATTACATTGTCGACCCACACTGGTTGCGCGACCTGACACCGCAGTTCACGGCGGAGAAGGTCGCCATCGTGCAGGCGCCGCAGGATTATCGTGACCAGGCGCAGAGCGCCTTCAAGTCCATGTGCTATGCCGAGTATCGCGGCTTCTTTTATATCGGCATGGTGACGCGTAATGAACGCAACGCCATTATTCAGCACGGTACCATGACCATGGTGCGCAAGACCGTGCTGGAGGAAATCGGCGGTTGGGGTGAGTGGTGTATCACCGAGGATGCCGAGCTGGGCCTGCGTATTTTCGAGACCGGTCACGAGGCGATTTATATTTCACGCAGTTATGGTCGTGGCCTGATGCCGGATACCTTTACCGACTACAAGAAGCAGCGCTTTCGCTGGGCCTATGGTGCCGTGCAGATCATGAAACGTCATTTCGCCGAGCTATTGGGCGGCAAGCCGACGCAACTCACCGCGGGGCAGCGCTATCACTTTATTGCCGGCTGGTTGCCGTGGCTGGCCGATGGGGTCAACCTGTTTTTCAGTCTCGCCGCCGTTGTCTGGTCACTGGGCATGATCCTGGCCCCGGCTCAATTTGATCCGCCGCTGGAGATCTTTGCCATCCTGCCGCTGAGCCTGTTCTGTTTTAAGATTGCCAAGATCATCTATCTCTATCGCACAACGGTGAATGCCAGCCTGGCGCACACGATATCGGCCGCCTGGGCGGGTCTCGCGCTATCGCATACCATCGCCACGGCCATTGTGCAGGGGATAATTACCAGCGATAAACCCTTCTACCGTACACCGAAGATGGAAACACCCAATATGTTCTGGCGGGCCCTGCTTGAGGCGCGCAGCGAGGTGTTGATCGCCGCCAGTCTGTGGTTGTGTGCATGGGGTGTCTCGCTGGTACAGCCCGATGGTGGTCTGGACCTGCACCTGTGGATCCTGCTCTTGCTGGTGCAATCACTGCCCTATGTGGCGGCGCTGGTCATGGCGATTGTCAGCGGCCTGCCCAACCTGCCGGAGTACCTGCCGCATCAGGAGGTTCATCAGCCCCTGGTCTCCGAGGAACTCGTCAAGCACGGCATGCATGCGGATGAGCACCCGCAAGACGGAGCGACAAACCGGACTCAGGATTGAGCCAGGCTAGATCAATCGGGTCAGTCTCTGACCGACTAACGATCAAGCCGGCTTCCCCATTCTAAGACGTGGTATCTGCGGCCGGTTTTGGTATTGCCACTGCTGCGAAATAGACGTTATCTAAATCTGGATGGTGTTACATGGGCCTAAAGCCGGCCTGTTCCAGTGCCTTCTTAACATTACGGACCAGGATTTCTGTTTCCAGATCGATCACCTTCTCTTTGACTTCGTCCCTGTCTTCAGGAGTCATTTCCTCCAGCAACGCTGATAACTGCTTATTCATTTTGTTTCTCCCCAATTTATGGATCTCACA
>JAHEDB010000213.1 GCA_024641465.1 Chromatiales bacterium
GTTGGGTCGGATGTCACGTGCTTCCGCCACGGATACGATCCATATCACCCATGCCGAACTGGCCCGCGAGTTGGCGAGTTCGCGTGAGGTCATCAGCCGATTGTTGAAGAACCTTGAACGCAGGGGGTGTATCCAGCTAGGTCGAGGCAGTATTCAGCTGACGGCATAAATATATAAGCAGGAATAAAAGTTTCAAGGCGGCCACGGCCGCCTTGTTACTTTGTCTTCGGTAAAAGAACCAAGTTCTAAGTGACATTTGTCACATAGCCTTACCATCGTTAACCCTTATTATTTCCCCTGTAGTCACACTCTGATGCACAGACATGTCTACATTTTTATAAAGAAAGTTATAAGTGTTGTATTGCAAGTTTTACCCGGGCATTCGCCCGGGTTTTTTTATTGCCATCGTAAACTACCGTCAATCGTTTGTTAGACCTAATCGGACATGGTGCCTGCCGAAAAAATATTTATTGCAGCGGTATAAATTACCTATTTGGTTTACCGATATAGCTTCGAATAGCTTTTACTAACCCGGAGGCCGGGTGTTGTTTGGTGTTGGAATAGCCTTAAAGCTATTCAGTGAAGCGACCATTTCTAAATTAAATGTTAATAATAGAGCGTCGGAGACTATATGCGTAATTTAACGGTTGGCCAGAAACTGACCCTGGGTTTTTTGGTGGTTGCCGCACTAACACTGATCGTCGGCCTGATAGGCATTGGCAATATGAGCAAAATTAATACCGCCGCCGATGAAATGTATGCAAAGGAATTACTTGGCCTGTCGTATATCAAGGAGGCCAATATCAACCTGATCTACCAGGCGCGCGCCATGCGAAATTATTTACTGGCCCAGACCATCCCTGGCATCGAAGCCGATCCCTATCTCGGCGCCCTGGAAAAATTCAGAACACAGACTCTTGATAATATCAAAAAGGCCAGCGGACTGTTTTTTACTGAAGAGGGAAAGGCGAAGCTGAGTGAGTTGGATAAGGTTTACAGGGAGTACCTCACCGCACAACAGGAAATCATCAGGCTGGCCAAGCAGGAAGAAGCCGCGGGGCTGAATCAACAGAACCGTAAGTCCGCCAGCTATGCCATGACGGAGGCACGTGCCATGGCCGATAAGGTAGATGAATTAATGACGGCCTTGAGCCGCGTCAAGGAGGCCAATGCCGCCGCGGCCTCTGAACACACAACCGACCTTTATGTAAAATCCAAGTGGTTCATGCTGATCTTTGTCGGCATCTCCGTCGTGACGGGGATCTTGATTGGGAATTTCATAACCCGCAATCTCACCCGGCAACTCGGTGGTGAACCGGCCTATGTGCAGGATGTCGTATCGAAGGTTGCCAGTGGCGATTTGACGGTCGATGTCGTGTTGCGCAACAACGATACGACCAGCATGCTGGTGGCGGTAAAAAATATGGTGGACAGGTTGTCGGATATCATCAGCGGAGTTCGTACAGCATCGGATAATCTATCCGCCGCATCATCGCAGGTCTCCGCCACGGCACAGTCACTGAGCCAGGGCTCCAGCGAGCAGGCCGCGAGTGTCGAAGAGACCAGCGCGTCTTTGGAGCAAATGACCGCTTCTATCAACCAAAACTCTGAAAATTCCAGAGTGACCAACGACATGGCTGTCAAGGCATCACAACAGGCCGAAGAGAGCGGTAAGGCGGTTGTCGAAACGGTGGATGCCATGAAACAGATCGCGGACAAGATTGGCCTGATCGAAGATATCGCCTACAAAACCAACCTGCTGGCTCTCAATGCCGCGATCGAGGCGGCCCGTGCAGGTGAACATGGCAAGGGATTTGCCGTCGTCGCGGATGAAGTGCGCAAACTTGCCGAACGCAGCCAGGTCTCCGCAGCGGAAATCAGTGAGCTTTCCGATAACAGCGTACGGGTGGCCGAGCGTGCCGGTGGTTTGCTGGTGGAAATGGTGCCGACTATACAGAAGACCGCCAGCCTGGTAGAGGAAATCACCGCGGCATCCATCGAACAGGCAACCGGTGTTTCCGAGGTCAGTACCGCGATGGAACAACTCGATAAGGTCGCCCAGTCGTCCGCGTCATCATCGGAAGAACTGGCCGCCACGGCCGAAGAAATGAACGGCCAGTCGGATGAGCTATTAAGTACACTCAGTTTCTTCAAGTTGCGGGCGTAACGACAAACGATGATGTGGCATGGACGCTGGCAGAGTGTGAGTTGTCACAAGTTGCCGCCGAAATAGATCAGGTAGGGCGTAATCTCATTACGCCGCGTGCGGTGACAAAACCACGGTAGATAAATCGTTTCACCAAATCTATTTTGGAGAAATGATATAAGCCAGCCGCTTTTTTAGCGCATTATGAGCAACCAGACCACATCGAACAAAATAACGGGTGAGCCTGATAGACTCACCCGTTTGTTTTGGTGCGTGGTTAAGATTAGATAATAATTTGCGCGCCATCGAACCTGCTCAGATGGAATCCGGCAAACTCTTCGTAGTAACCATAACGCAGATCGCCTAACACGTTGCTGAAGGGTACGTTTTCACTATAAACTTTTCGTGGTAAATTGGCTACATTGAACAGTTAATGCGTTTCAGTCACCAGCTACATGCAGTAACAGACAGGCGTGTTACAGCTGATGAGCTATAGATGGTTGTGTATTATTGCCGATGACGGTCATGCCGGTTTCGAGCATAACCATGGGTATGATACCCGTTAAGCGTATCAATTTAGACTTCCGCCGAGCTTGCGGCAAAGGGGTAGACAATGTCAGATTGTGGTTGCCATATAGAAGTTACCAACCGCGAGCAACGCTCGGTGTTGATTGCCCTGCTGGCGATCAATGGCTTGATGTTTGTGGTCGAGATCGTGCTGGGGATCCTCAGTGAATCGACCGCGCTGATCGCCGACTCGATGGATATGCTGGCCGACGCCGCGGTTTATGGCGTTGGTCTGTATGCGGTGGGTCGCTCCGTTGCGACCAAGATTCGGGTGGCGCAACTCAGCGGCATACTGGAGATCACCCTGGGTGTAGTCGTGCTGATCGATATCCTGCGCCGCTTCATCTGGGGCAGTGAGCCGCAATCGATGTTTATGATGGCCGTGGGCCTTGCCGCGTTAGTGGCCAATCTGGTCTGTCTCAAACTGATCTCGAAACACCGCGACGGTGAGGTGCACATGCGCGCCAGCTGGATATTCTCCAAGAACGATGTGATCGCCAACCTCGGTGTGATCCTGGCCGGGGTGCTGGTCTATATGCTGGATTCACGGCTGCCCGATCTGATCATCGGTGTGCTGGTATCCTTGGTCGTTATCAGGGGCGGCCTGTTTATTATTAAAGATGCGAAAAATGAGGCGAGAGCCGATCTGGCAACAAAGCCGGTGCCTATATCATAAGGTGATGTGAAAGCCGTCCTTGAGCATCTTGTCCACGACCAACATAGTCAGACAGGCGACCAGTTCGGTCTTCACCCTATCCTCTTTCCAGTTCACTTGCAGGCCCAGCGCATCACAGCGCAGGGCCATGCGACGTATCGTGCGATCGATGCGAAAGCGATATTCCCCACCCCAATACTCGACGGATTCGATCACGTCCTTACGCACGTGCAATAAAAATTTTGACGCAGGTGTAGCGGCGATTTTTTTCCTCGGATGCCCAAACAGTTTATACAGGTCGCGGTCGATAAATTCGGGACCATCTGCATCATAGCGTTGCAGTTTGTCGGCGTAATACTCGCCGAGGCTGATTCGTATCTTGCTTAAGGGGTGTTCAGTCTTGCGGTTTTTGAGCGTCGGCGCCTGATGGTGGATCTCCTCCATCAGCCGGTCGACAAACAACAGCTTGTTCAACGCCGGCCAGTCGGCATAGCGTAACCGCCAATGGGAATTGGGTCGCAACCACACGGCAAAGGTCTCGGCCCAGTCCTCATGCGGGTGGCTCTGCGCGTACCAGTTGGGAAGATTCAATACAAAGCGTTTGTCATAGGGCCGGGGCCAATAAGTGTTCGGATATTTTTTATTGGGGTTGCCAAATACCTTGCGCCAGTCCTTTCTATGGTCGAGTCGATAGGCGTTCAACAGGGCATGGGCGGTCTCGTGGCGCAATAAATTCATACACCACTGTTTGTCACCGCCCTCCACGTCCATGGTCATATCGCGTTCGAGTTTAATGAGTTTGCGGTCGGCGAGATAAAACGGAATGGCCACGCCGGGGATACCATCGGGACAGAACCAGTCATCGGACAACCAGAAGTGGGGTACAAACCGAAAGCCTCGGGTTTTAAGTTCGGCATAGAGCTGGGCGATGCGGGGGCCAAGCGGTCCGTGCTCAAGGTCCAGCTTGAGGTCACAGAGTCGGGTCGCCAGCAACTGCTTGCGGTTCAGTTGCTCAGGGGGGATGGGTTTTGACGTGGGGCTGTCGGGCATGGGATATGGCGTCTCCTCAAGGCATAGTCGACCACCCGGCATTTTTCTTGATGGGTAATCGGCCTTGCCAACAGCAGTTTAATTGAAATTTAGAAGTAGCCTGTCCTATCGGCAAACAGCGATATGCGCGTGCCTGTCCGCTCATCTTTTTGCTGCGAGAGGCGTCCTTCATTTGCAGACAATAAACTACCCCGCGGCAAGTTGACGGAGTATTAACACCCATCATGTTAGTCCGGCGCAGGCCGGAGTCCAGGCGCGTCAAGCTCTGGATTCCGGTTAGCCGTTAATTGGCGGAGCGTTATCTATAGCAGATTGAAAACACGCTTATGCTCCTGAACCTGCCCTTAAAACCCAGTTGTTAGGTCAGATTGGCCATTCACGCGAAAAATATCCAATAAGTAACCAGTAACCATCGATTATGTAGTAATTCATGGAATGACGGGATAGTTTGAACCGTTACCCCGTCTGGTGACGACAAAG
>JAHEDB010000214.1 GCA_024641465.1 Chromatiales bacterium
GACCTGTCGGTGATTACCCGCCCGCTGCGCGGCGACCATGGCATTGCTGTAGATACGAATCCGTAACAGTCCGAGCCGTGACTCATTTGCAGTGAGGGACAGCGCTTCCTGATACTGCGCGATTGCGGTTGCGTACCGGCCTTGTCGCACGGCAAGGCTGCCCAAGTCGTTGAGGATCGCTGCGCTCTGACCGGATAGCCGTTGTTGTCTGGCCAGGGTGAGGGCATCGGTCAATAAGGGCGCGGCCTGATTCAGATCACCGAGTTGCAGATAAACCGAGCCCATGGCGGCCGAGACGGCACTCTGCATGGCGGCGTGGGGATGTTTCTGTAGCAGATATTGCGCCTGGTTAAAGGCCTGTAGCGCATCGCTGTCGCGATGATGCTGAAAGTGCAGCATGCCGATGCGGTACCAGGCACGAGTCTGTCCTGCCTGTTGTCCCTCGGCGCGAAACGCCGTCAGGGCCTGCTGCCAGTGCTCAAGGGCCTGGCCGACCTGTCCCTGTCCGGCGAGTTCGCTACCCTGTTGCATGAGTTGCTCGCCACTATCGGCCAGCACGGCAGAACTTGTCAGCAGTAATGCTGAGAACAGGAATGGTCTGAATTCCATGAGTATCGGCATAACAGAGTATAAGCGTTGGTTATGAGGCGAACCGGCCTGTGCTTATTATTCCCAGTAGAGTAGCCAGCTTGCAACCCTATTCTGCGTCAATTGAAAGCTGATCCCCTGCGTGGGATAGGCCAGCACGCGCCCCTGTGCCGTGTAGTCGATATAATCCGGACTGCCGTAATGTTTGATGACCTCTTGCATTTCAGCACCGATGGCGATGCCCTGGCGGGTTTTGCCGCGAAACTGCGCGTCGGTGGCGATCATACGGATTTCATCTCCCTCGGTGAGGGTGGTGACGTGGTTGGCGTAGCGGATCAGGTGGTGTGTGCTGTTATGCAGTTTATATTGTTGTTGCATGGCGATTTTCCACTCGCCGGAGATTTCATTCATGTAATGACCCACCTGTAACTTATCGATGTCTTCCCTGCTATTGCGTGGCGCCTTGACCGGTTGATACTTCAATTCCAGTTTGCTGCGTTGTAACAGATAGGCGGCCCATAGCCGCTCAGGTTGTAGCGCCAGATATTGTTGCCAATAGTCCTGTGCCTGTTCGCGTATGCCTTCACGCCAGGCGATGTTACCGAGGTTGAACAGCGGCAGCGCGTAGTCGACCTGTTGTTGGCGGGCCTGTTGCAGATATTGGCGGGCCTTGTCCGGATTACCGGTTTCATAAAATGCGACGCCAAGATTGTTCAACAATCCGGGGTCATTCGGTTTGAGCAGTAAGCCATCCTGTAGCAGGGCAATGGCCTTGTAAGGTTGGTTCAGATGCAGCCAGGCGCTGGATAAATTATGGTAGGCATAGAGATAGGTGGGATCCTGCTCGATGGCCAGTTGATAGTAGTGCACGGCCTGCTGCATGTACTCCGTGAAGCGGTTGTCTGTCGGCTTTGTGCCGCGCAGCGTCGCCTGGCCGGCGCGGCTCTCCGGGTCGACCAGCATGGAGAGCTGGAACTGTAGTTGCTGCGCCGCTGTTTTATGCGTGTGATAATAACGCATCGCCAGACGGTGATAGCTGGTGGCAAGGTTGAGGTGCACCGCCCGGCCGGGGAAGTAACGACGAAACTCATCAAAGCTCGCTATTGCTTGCTCATAATCACCACTGTGAAAAAACCACAGACCGAGTTTAAATAAATCACTTTGTTCGGTGACCTGTCGCAGGCGGGCCTTTACCGCGGTAGTGCGCTGCCGGATACTCGGATGGGTGGGGGTGGTATCGAGCTCTGTATAACGGACCGGATGGCGGGCCCGACTCCAGAGTTGAAAAAAATTACCGTGGTTCTGATCCTCTATGATGGCCTGACTGTCAAATCCGGCCATGGTGGTATAAATGATGCCCAGTTCGTCGGCGCGCAATTCCTTGGCCAGGATCTTGTCGCTCTGCCGGGCAATGGCCTGTATTTCGCTATAGAGTTTTTTTGCCGACGGGCTGCGGGCCTGGTCGGCATCGAGGGCCTGGAAAAATTTCATGTGCCAGAAGTCATCCTCCAGTTGATGGGCCAGTTCGTGCGCGAGGACAAAGGCGAGGCGTGCATCGCCACGTTGCGCGTCCTGGTAACACAGCTCCAGCACGGCGCGTGAAACAATGATCCAGCCATCCGGTATCGAGATGGGCAGGCTCAGGTTGTGGGGATCTTCTTTGATAATCAATAGACGTGGTTCAATGCCCCGGCGATGACCGGCGGCATTGAGCAGTTGCCGGAAAATCTGTTGAGTGTGGCCGATTCGAGGCTCACTCTCAGGGCTAAGCACAGTGTAGTTCTCCTGCCAGAAGCCGATGCGTTCCTTCGGGTTAGGCGCCGTGGCCAGGCCCGTCGTACTGAACACCGGGCTGCACAGGAGCCCAATGACAAGACACGTTGCTTTTGGATTAATGGTCATCTCTGTCCTGTTTCTGTCTGTGCCCTAACCGATGACTAACTGGATGCGGGCTACCTGCTCGTTGAGGATGATTAAATCTCCCGCGGAATAGGTATCCCGTTTGATGACGTCGTGAATCCTGCCGATGGCATCGAGCACACCCGGGGGGATATCGGTTTTGGCAAGCCGTTGTTGGAGTGCATCGAGTTGCGTGAACTGGCGAAGTGTGTTCAGGTCCTTGATTTGTGCGGCCAGGCCAAGGCGGCTAATGGTCAAACCGGTTTCCCAATACAGCGCCTGCTGTGGTCCCTGCTGTATGGCGGCCTGCTGTAATGCCTTCTCCAGTGTTGCGAAGCTGTTTAATAGTTTCGGTTTGAGCGTTACCTTGTCAGGGATGGTCTTGATCAGTTCGTGCATGACCTGCCGTTGACTGGAATCCAATATGCCGGCCACGGTGTGTTGCAAACTGCCAAGTTGTTGTCTTGCCGTGACGCCGTCATGACCGGCGGCCATGGCGAGGGCCTCGACATAAAGTGTCGCCCCGGCGAAAAAGTTATACTCCCCGGCCTGCCTGGCAAAGGCCAGGCTGGCGGATGATTGTCGGCTTGCCGAAAGTTGTTTCACCAGTTGCTGGAGTTGTTGCGGCTGCTCGATCCTGTTCACCCAGGCAAGGGTGGGGGAGGATTGAAAACCAGCGGGTCGATCCAGCAAGACCGTAACTAAAGCACCAACCAGTAGACCGCTGGCCAATACGGCGGCCCATGACCCACCGGGATGGGTTGCAAACCATTTTCTAATAAACGAAAAACCTCGGCGGTGGTCCGTTGTCTTGATCGTGTTGGCCCGCTGGGTCTTGTATTCTGCCAGCACCTGCTCCGGAAATGCCTGCCAGAAGGCATCGGGTAAAGGCGGTGCCTTTTTCCGTTGTAATAGATCAACCAGTCTGCGTTGGGTCTGGAGTTCCTTCTCACAGCGGGCACAGGTGAGCAGGTGGGACTCGACGGTTTGCCGCACGGTCGGTTCGAGGGTGTTGTCCAGGTAATCGGTCAGGCGCGCCTGCGTGAAATCACACTCAGATGAATTCATTACCGCGGTCTCCCAGTTTTTTGCGTAAAGTCAAAATGGCGTGGTGGTAATTGGCCTTGGCCGTGCCGACCGGACAGTCCATGATGTTTGCGACCTCCACAAAGGTATGACCCTGATAGAGGTGAAGTTCCAGCGTGGTGCGTTGTTTGTCCGGTAACTGCGTTACGGCATGGTGTAACAAGTTCTGTTCCTCCAGTTCGGCAATGCTGTCCATGGTCTGTTCGTTGGCCTGAAGATCCAGGTCTTCAATCGCCACACTGTCTATTCGTTGCCGATCCCTGGCCCGGAAATGATTCTTGCAATGGTTTATTGCAATCTGATAAAGCCAGGTCTTGAAACTGGCATCGCCCCGGAATTGTTGCGCGCGGGTGAATACCTGGATAAAGACCTTCTGGCACAGGTCGAGGGCATCATGCTCATGACCGATACGGCGCCAGATGAACTGATATAAGGGCTGTTGATGCAGCCGCACCAGTTCCTTGAAGGCGGTCTCATCGCCATCCCTGGCAAAACGGGACAGTAATACCTGATCATCATCTGCTGTACCGTTCATGGTCTGTGACACCACGGCTGCGGGAAGGGTTTAATTGGCAAGGATTTTTTCCTTTTGGGCGCCTCTGAAAATTCACTGAAGCAGCGCTGGCTGCGTTAAAAACAAGCTCAAAATGCTCATTTACTCCATGTAAACTGCGCTTTTTCGCCTGTTTTTGCCTTGCCATCATCTGCTTGATTGAATTTTTAGAGGCACCCTTTTGATTAATTCATATCATTGTTAATTATGTATTTTTATCGGATATTCATCTCATGGCCCAGTAGGGGGCGGGAAAATATTTTTTCAGACCCCTATTAAACCCTGTTCTTCCCTGCGGTGTCACCAGTTGCAGCAGACATCCTTAATCATATAGAAGGAACCGGGCCCATGACAGGACAACCACCACTTGCCGAAATTCTGGAATTCAGGAGCAGAGTACCCTCTGCGGATGCCCCCACGTGTGAGCAATTATTACACGAGGTGGAGAGCCACCTGCTGGATGGGGAAATCCACGACGGTTTGCTGGCCTTGCGCCAGGCACTGCAACTCATGGACCGGGGGTATGTCAGTCACCGTCACGCGTGCGCGCCGCTCAGCCGGCTAAAGCCAATGCAGGTTTATACCCTGGGTCGATTCTCGATTTTATTAAATGGCAAACCCCTCGTATTTAATCAGCGCAGCCAGGAAAAACCCATCGAATTACTCAAACTACTGATCAGCCTCGGCGGCCGTGAGATCAACAAGGCGCACGCGGCAGAACTGCTGTGGCCCGACTCGCAGGGCGATATGGCCAACCAGGCG
>JAHEDB010000215.1 GCA_024641465.1 Chromatiales bacterium
GCCGCCCGCTTTGCCGGGCTGGGATTTCGGGTCGCCGAGGAAACCAACACACTGATGCGCAACATGGTGGACAGCGGCGAGGTCGATGCCCTGGTGCCGGAGCGGGTCTGGCAGGAAACCGTCTCGGCCCTGGCCGAACCACGCGCCGAGGTGTTTATCACCGTGCTGCGCGACTGCGGTGCCCTGGCCAGACTCTTTCCCGAGATCGAACGCCTGTTCGGTGTACCGCAACCCGTCGAACATCACCCCGAGATCGATACCGGCGTGCATACCCTGATGGTCCTGCAACAGGCCTGTAAACTTTCCGTTGAACCGGTGGTGCGTTTTGCCGCCCTGGTGCACGACCTCGGCAAGGGCACGACACCGAAGGAGGAATGGCCGCGACATATCGCCCATGAAGAACGCGGCGTGCCGCTGGTAAACGGGTTATGCAAACGGCTCAAGGTCCCCACCAGTTTTCATGAACTGGCGGTACTGGTGACGCGCTATCACCTGCACTATCACCGTGCTGCCGAGTTGAAGTCATCGACCATGTTAAAGACCCTGCAAGCCCTCGATGCCTTTCGCCGCCCGTCGCGCTTTACCCAATTCCTGCTGGCCTGTGAGGCCGATTCGCGGGGTCGGACCGGTTATGAAAACAGGACCTTTGCCCAGTCCGGCATCATGCGCGCGGCGTTACAGGCAGCTAACCAAGTCAGTGTCACGCCCCTGGTCGAGGCCGGCCTGCAAGGACGGGCCCTGGCCGATCAACTCCAGCGGCTAAGGATTAAGGCCATCAATAAAATCGAGCGTTCTGAATGAAAAAATATTTTTGTTGCACAAGACCGGGCTTGCTGTTGTGTCTGTTGTTACTGCCCGTCTGGTTGCACACCGCGCAGGCCGCACCATTCAAACCTGGCCCCTTCGTTAACAAAAAAGAGGATTACCAGCGCCTGCTGGGCCTGACTGCCGGGGTCGGCCGGATCAACACCGATGAACATGCACAGGGCAACTCCGTTTATCTCAATGCCTACCTGTTCTGGTTCAACCTGTCCGCCGAATATCAGGACTATGATGATCGCACTATCACCAATACCTATACCGGTATCGGTCTGGGGCGCTATTTACAAATCCAGTATGGCTATGGCGATGAAGGCTATCTGATCCGCGCCCGCTCGGAGTTTGAGGTGGTGGGCAGGTTCACGGTGTTTATCGCGCGGGAGCGTTACCGTGACAAACCGCTGTTTGATAATACCAGTGTTGGTATCGGTTATAACTTCTGAACCATCACACAAGAACAGTAAACAGACCGCTTACCGGCTTGCTATGTCGTAGGGTGCGTCCCACGCACCACTTCACCCGGCGGTGCGCAGGGCGCACCCTACGGTTAACTTCATACCAGCAATCGAGTCACCCGTTCTAACAGCAATCGGATCGGTTTCGGCAAACGATCCAGATCAATCGTATCCAGTATGTTCTTTACCTCCAGCCCCAGCTCGGTGTCGCCGTTGATCTGCAGGCGGCGCTGAAAGAACAGGGTATCGGGGTCTTCCTGCCGACCGGCGAGCAATAAAAATTCCCGCAAGCCACCACTGATGGTCGCGTCGGCAGCGGCATATTGGCTGACGGTCAGTTGTCGACCGTTAAAACCAAAATACCAGACCAGCGGCACATCCCGGATTTCGACCTTGAGGTGTTTGCCGTGCAGGAATTCAAAATCCCCGTCCTGCAGGGCCTCCTCAAAGACGTGTCTTAACACGGCCTCCACCACCAGGCGCTGCATCATAAACGGTGTGTGACTCAAGGGTTTGAGCAGCAGGCGCGGCAATTTGCCGGCAACTTGTAATGGGCTGGGTGGCAAGGGGATAGCGGGCAGGCGCATACGATATACCTTTATAAAAATCATTCACAAAATCGCTATATCATAAATTGTTGATATAGAACTGTATTGACCCAGGTCAAGTAGATTGGCAAGAACGGTTGCTACACTCTCGCGCCAGCTCACCATTACAACAAATACAATCGAGCAGGAAACCAGGCTGTCAGAGTGAGATAGAGGAATTCAATGTTTTTACCCGGGGTTGTGCATTCATTCGGCCAGGCCATGCGCGAGAAATATGGCGAGAAGGTTCACAAACTGGCCATCAATGCCGCCTTCACCTGTCCCAACCGTGACGGCAGCAAGGGCGTCGGTGGCTGCACCTTTTGCAATAACCGCTCCTTCAGCCCCAATGCCTTCCAGCCACCCACCATCGTCGAACAGATCGGCCACGGCCGACAGGTGGTACTTAAACGCACCGGTGCGCAAAAATATCTGGCCTACTTCCAGGCCTATACCAACACCTATGCCGATATCCAGTTATTGAAACAACTCTATGATTCCGCCCTCGCCGTGCCCGGTGTCATCGGCCTGTCGATCGGCACCCGCCCCGATTGCGTACCGGACAAGGTGCTGGCCCTGCTCGCCGATTATCAACAACAGGGTTATGAGATCTGGCTGGAGCTGGGCCTGCAATCCGCGTTTGATGAAAGTCTGCAACGGGTCAATCGCGGTCACAGTTTTGCCGAATATCTGGATGCACTGAAACGGGCGCGACAATACCGGATCAAGGTCTGTACCCACTTGATCGTCGGCCTGCCAGGTGAGTCATTGCAACAAAGTCTCGAATCCCATCGGCGCGTCATACAGCACGGCACCGATGGCCTCAAGCTGCATCCCCTGCACGTGGTAAAGAATACCTTTCTGGCCCATCAATGGCGCAAGGGTCAATACACGACACTGGGATTTAACGATTACATACTGACCGCCACCGAGATGATCAAACACACCCCGGCCAGCGTGGTCTATCACCGTCTCACCGCCACCGCCAGCGAGGATGTCTTGCTGGCGCCGGCCTGGTGTGGACAAAAATGGGCGGTACTGAACGCCATACACGATCAATTGCATGCCGAGCATGCACAGCAGGGTTGCGCCCTGCACTAAGCAAGAGGAAAACTTATGGAACTCGTATGCCCGGCCGGAAATCTGCCTTCCCTGAAAGCGGCGGTCACCAATGGCGCCGACGCCGTGTACCTGGGGTTCAAGGATGAAACCAATGCACGAAATTTTTCCGGGCTCAACTTTAATGACAGCAAACTCGATAAGTCGCTGAGCTACGCCCGGGATCGCAACGTCAGGGTCTATGTCGCCATCAATACCTATCCGCAACCGGCGGCCTGGCACAAATGGCAATACGCCATCGACAAGGCCGCCGACCTCGGCATCAACGCCGTGATCGTCGCCGACATGGGCGTGATGGAGTACGCCGCCAATAAATATCCGCAACTCAATCTGCACCTCTCGGTACAGGGCTCGGCGACCAATCATGAGGCACTGCGCTTTTATCATTCCCGCTTCAATATCAAACGCGCGGTGGTACCGCGTGTGTTGTCCCTGCCCCAGGTCAAACGCCTGATCGAAAAGAGCCCGGTGGACATCGAGGTGTTTGCCTTTGGCAGCCTGTGCATCATGGCCGAGGGACGTTGTCACCTGTCATCGTATATCACCGGCGAGTCACCCAATATGTGCGGTGTGTGTTCACCGGCCAAGGCCGTCAGCTGGAAGAACACCGGTGACGTACTCGAATCCCGACTCAATAATGTCCTCATCGATCGCTATGCAGAGGATGAACACGCCGGTTATCCGACCCTGTGCAAGGGCCGCTTCGAGGTCAACGGTCAGGTGTTTCACGCCCTCGAGGAACCCACCAGCCTGAATACCCTGTCCCTGTTGCCGCAATTATTTGAGGCCGGCGTCAAGGCACTGAAGATCGAAGGCCGCCAACGCAGCCCGGCCTATGTCGCGCAGGTCGTGCACGTCTGGCGCGAGGCCATCGACCAATACAACAAATCACCGCAGAGTTTTTCCGAACGCACCGCCTGGCAACTGGCCCTGCACAAGGTATCGGAAGGCACACAGACCACCCTCGGTGCCTACTCACGGCCCTGGCAATAATCTGAGGAAGCAAGACCTATGCAGATATCACTCGGCCCCATCCTGTATTTCTGGGAAAGAAATACCATTGTTGATTTTTACGAACAAATCGCCCGCACCCCGGTCGATATTGTTTATCTTGGCGAAACCGTTTGCTCCAAACGCCGCCAGCTCAGCCTCGGCGACTGGCTGGATCTCGGCTACAAACTCAAGTCACGCGGCAAACAGGTAGTGCTCTCCACCCTGACCCTGCTCGAAGCGGAATCCGAACTCAGTCAACTGCGCAAGATCTGCCAGAACGGTGACTTCATGGTCGAGGCAAATGACATGTCCGCCGTGCAGATCCTCAGTGAACAACAGATCCCGTTTGTCAGCGGACCGTTCATCAACATCTACAACGCCCAGACACTGCAACTGTTGGTCAACAACGGCCTGCAACGCTGGGTCATGCCCGTCGAACTGTCACGCCAGACCCTCGACCAGATCCTGCAAGACGCCAGAAAACTCGGCATGGCCGATAAGTTTGAAACCGAGGTATTCAGTTACGGCAAACTACCACTGGCCTTCTCCGCGCGCTGCTTCACCGCCCGCGCCTACAACATCCCCAAAGACGCCTGCCAGCTCATCTGCGGTAAACACCCCGACGGCATGCCGCTACAAAGCCAGGAAGGCGACGAAGTCTTCACCATCAACGGCATCCAGACCCAGTCCGGCCATCACTACAACCTGTTACCCCAGGTCACGGCCATGCACAGCCTCGGCGTCGACATCATCCGCCTCAGCCCGCAATCCCAGGGCATGACGGACATCATCCAGCAATTCGACAACGCGCGCGTCAATGGCGTGGATAATGTTGCGATCGATAGCGATAACTGTAATGGGTATTGGTTTCAGCGGGCGGGGATGGAGAATTGTTATCTCAAGTAGG
>JAHEDB010000216.1 GCA_024641465.1 Chromatiales bacterium
AACAGGGCCTGCCGACCCCCGTCGTGATTACGGTATACAGTGACCGTAGTTTCACCTTCATTATGAAAACCCCGCCTGCTTCAATTTTGTTGAAGAAGGCCGTTGGCATTAAATCAGGTTCCGCCGTACCTAACCGCGATAAAGTCGGTAAGGTGACACGTGCTCAGCTGGAAGATATTGCCAAGGCCAAGGCCCCCGATCTGACCGCGGCCGATATGGACGCAGCGGTACGCACCATCGCGGGTAGTGCCCGTAGTATGGGCATCGAAACGGAGGGTGTGTAAATGGCTAAATTATCCAAACGTATGCAGGCAGTCAGGGCGAAAATCCAACGCGGCAAGCTGTATCCTGCTGAAGAGGCCTTCCAGATTCTAAAAGACCTGCCCCGCGCCAAGTTTACCGAGTCGGTGGATGTCGCTATTAATCTTGGAGTCGACCCGCGTAAATCGGATCAGGTTGTCCGTTCTTCATCGGTGCTGCCAAATGGTAACGGTAAAACCGTGCGAGTTGCGGTATTTGCTCAGGGCGCCAATGCAGACAAGGCCAAGGCCGCTGGTGCTGACATCGTCGGTTTTGAAGACCTGGCGGAAAGTATCAAGCAGGGCAACATGGATTTTGATGTTGTGATTGCCACCCCGGACGCCATGCGCGTCGTTGGCCAGTTGGGCCAGGTGTTGGGTCCACGCGGCCTGATGCCAAACCCCAAGGTTGGTACCGTGACCCCGGATGTGGAAACGGCCGTTAAAAACGCCAAAGGTGGTCAGGTGCGCTACCGTACTGACAAGGCCGGTATCATCCATTGCGCAATCGGCAACGTGGATTTTGATCCGAAGAGCCTGAAAGAAAACCTGGAAGCCCTGATGGCCGATCTGCTCAAGGTCAAGCCGTCGTCTGCCAAGGGGCAATATATGAAAAAGATCACCATATCCACAACCATGGGTGCGGCGGTCCAGATCGATCAGGCCTCGCTGGCCTGATCGACAGTAGCGAGGGTTGAGTTACGAGGATCGAGGTTTGATGGTTTGTCGTGAAGCGACACGCATTCCTCGTTACTCGCTACTTATTACTCGTTACTGGATTTGAAAGAGCTTTGGGTCGATGTAGTGGGGACTTTTTAGTTTCCCTACAGCGTCCATCAAAGACCGCAGGTACCGGATGGGGAGCCGTTTTCTCCGGAGGGTATAAATGTGCAAACAGCCTGCGTAGATGGTGAGCCTGAGTATTTCGGGGGGCAGATCTCAAGTCTGTCTCCCACAAAGGCCACTAGCGTATGCGGGAAGTCATAAGGACGGCCCGTTGTGTCCAACCTTCATCGGTTCGCCGATGATAAAGCAGGAGGTAAATTCGAGTGGCATTAACGATCAGTGAAAAACAAGCCATTGTTGCCGATGTCGCCGAAGTTGCCGCCAGTGCGCATTCTGCTGTTGCAGCGGAATATCTGGGTCTGACATCTGAACAGATGACCAAACTACGTGCCGAGGCACGCAAGGGGGGTGTTTACCTGCGGGTAATCAAAAACACTCTGGCCAGACGCGCATTTGAAGGGACGGACTATGCGTGCATGAACGAAGCCCTGATCGGACCACTGGTCCTGGCGTTTTCTCAGGAAGACCCAGGTTCAGCGGCCCGTGTTATCAAGGCCTTTGCAAAAGACAATAACAAACTGGTTGTAAAAGCCCTGTCGGTGGGTGGTCAGTTACTGGGTCCGGGCGATCTCGAACGCCTCGCCAGTCTGCCAACCAAAGACCAGGCCATCAGCTTGCTCATGTCTGTCATGCAAGCACCGATCACCAAGCTGGCTCGTACTATCAACGAAGTACCTGGCAAGCTGGTCCGTACCGTTGCGGCAATTCGCGATGCGAAGCAATCAGCTGCATAACGTAAGAATAGATTATTTAGGAGAACGAAAATGGCAGTAAGTAAAGAAGACATTTTGGACACCATTTCCAATATGACTGTTATGGAAGTCGTGGATCTGATTGAAGCGATGGAAGAAAAGTTTGGCGTTTCAGCCGCCGCCGCCGTAGCCGCAGCCCCTGCTGCCGCTGCTGTTGAAGCAGTAGCCGAGAAAGAAGACTTTGACGTGGTTATGACCAGCTTTGGCGCTAACAAGGTTGCCGTCATCAAGGTTGTTCGTGCTATCACCGGCCTGGGTCTGAAGGAAGCGAAAGACATGGTTGAAGGTGCTCCTTCTACCATTAAGGAAGGCGCTAACAAGACTGAAGCCGCAGACGTCAAGAAACAACTGGAAGAGGCTGGCGCTTCTGTCGAACTCAAGTAAGTTGTTTTTGGGATCAAGGCAAGCACATCTCCCGGGGAATGAGAATTTACCCGGGGGATGTGATTTGCCTTTATTCAGCTATATTGAAGCAAATTATCCCTGTAACAGACTGGCAGCGTGAGCTGACCGGTCTATTACTGCTCCAGACTGTCGGATAACAATCTGGATGCGGGTAACAAATTGAAATAATGCTACGCGGAGCGTCCAATGGGTTACTCATTTACTGAGAAAAAACGTATACGTAAAGATTTTGGTCGTCGGGCCAGTGTCCTGGAAGTGCCATATTTGCTGGCCACCCAGATAAATTCCTATCGGGAATTTTTACAGGCCGATGCAGACCCTGACAAGCGCGCGGACATCGGTCTGAACGCGGCATTCAAGTCGGTTTTTCCGATTGTCAGCTATTCAGGTAATGCGGCACTGGAGTATGTCAGTTTCAGACTGGGTACCCCCGTGTTCGATGTCAAGGAATGCCAGATGCGCGGTGTGACCTATGCCGCCCCCTTGCGCGTCAAGGTTCGCCTGGTGATCTACGATAAAGAGGCCAAGACCCAGACTGTTAAGGATATCCGCGAACAGGAAGTCTACATGGGCGAAATGCCCCTCATGACAGATAACGGTACCTTTGTCATCAATGGTACAGAGCGTGTTATCGTCTCCCAGTTACATCGTTCTCCGGGTGTGTTCTTTGACCATGACCGTGGCAAGACCCATTCATCCGGAAAACTGCTGTTTAATGCCCGCGTCATCCCCTACCGCGGTTCCTGGCTCGATTTTGAATTCGATCCCAAGGACTGCCTGTTTACCCGTATTGACCGTCGCCGCAAACTGCCGGTCACGGTATTACTCCGTTCGCTGGGTTATGACAATGAACAAATCCTGGATATGTTCTTTGAAAAGAACGTATTCAAAATGACTAAAGACGGTATTCAGTTTGAACTGATCCCGGAACGCCTGCGTGGTGAGACCGCCAGCTTCGATATGATGGCCAAGGGTAAGGTCATCGTTGAAGAAGGCCGTCGCGTCACGGCTCGCCATATCCGCGAATTTGAAGCCGCCAAGGTCAAGTCACTCGATGCCCCTGAGTCGTATGTCATCGGCAAGGTGCTGGCACACAACCTCATCAACAAGGAAACCGGTGAGATCGTCGCCAATGCCAATGCGGAGATCACCGCCGACCTGCTCGAGCAGATGAAGGCTGCCGGTATCAGCGAGTTCAGTACCATCTTTACCAATGACCTCGACCACGGCCCATTTATCTCTTCGACGCTGTCTATTGATTCGACCACCACCCAACTGGAGGCGCAGGTTGAAATCTACCGTATGATGCGCCCGGGCGAACCGCCCACTAAGGATGCCGCCGAGAACCTGTTCAACAACCTGTTCTTCAGTGATGACCGTTACGACCTGTCGGCCGTCGGTCGTATGAAGTTTAACCGCCGTGTCGGTCGTAAAGAGATCGAAGGCTCCGGTACCCTGAATAATCAGGATATCCTCGATGTCCTGAAAGTACTGCTCGATATCCGTAACGGTCGTGGCATGGTCGATGACATCGACCATCTGGGTAACCGCCGTATTCGCTCCGTGGGTGAAATGGCCGAAAACCAGTTCCGTGTCGGCCTGGTACGCGTTGAACGCGCCGTCAAGGAGCGTCTGTCACTGGCAGAATCCGACAACCTGATGCCGCAGGAGATGATCAATGCCAAACCGGTGTCAGCAGCGATCAAGGAATTTTTTGGTTCCAGCCAGCTGTCGCAGTTTATGGACCAGAATAATCCGCTGTCCGAAATTACCCATAAGCGCCGTATTTCGGCCCTTGGCCCGGGTGGTCTGACCCGTGAACGTGCAGGCTTCGAAGTCCGTGACGTGCATCCGACCCACTACGGTCGTGTCTGCCCGATCGAGACCCCTGAAGGTCCGAATATCGGTCTGATCAACTCACTGGCGGTCTATGCCCGCACCAATCCTTATGGCTTCCTCGAAACGCCATATCGCAAGGTGAAAAACGGCAAGATGACCGATGAGATCGATTATCTGTCAGCGATCGACGAAAGCGAATATGTTATCGCTCAGGCCAACGCGTCGCTCGATGCCAAGGGCAACCTGATCGATGAGCTGGTTTCCTGTCGTCATCAAAACGAATTTACCCTGGCGACCCCTGACCGGGTCAATTATATGGACGTGTCACCCAAGCAGATCGTCTCGGTGGCGGCTTCGCTGATTCCCTTCCTGGAACACGATGACGCCAACCGCGCGCTGATGGGTTCCAACATGCAACGCCAGGCCGTACCGACCCTGCGTGCCGACAAACCCCTGGTGGGAACCGGCATGGAGCGTACCGTGGCGGTGGACTCCGGTGTAACCGTGGTCGCCACACGCGGTGGCGTGGTGGACTCTGTCGATGCAGCGCGTATCGTGGTGCGTGTCAATGATGATGAGACCATCCCTGGTGAACCCGGTGTGGACATCTACAACCTGACCAAGTACACCCGTTCCAACCAGAATACCTGTATCAACCAGCGGCCGCTGG
>JAHEDB010000007.1 GCA_024641465.1 Chromatiales bacterium
GCAGGAATTCAAATTCGATATTAATGAAGAAAATATCCTGCAAAAAATGGTCTTTAATCGCACTAAACGTGAGTCATTACATATCATTCGCGGTGAAAATGGCTTTCGCGCCATCCCAGTAGAACTGTTCCTCGAAAAAGAAGTGCGTTTCATCTCGGCACCGATAAAATCTTCTCTGTTCGAAACCGGGATGGAAATCGGCCTGAGCGATAACATGATCATGGAAATGGTCGGCATCTTTGGCTGGGATATCGATTTTGCGCAGGACATCCGTAAGGGCGACAATTTCAACCTGATGTATGAAGAACACTTTCTGGACGGTGAGAAAATCGGTGAAGGCCCAATTCTCGCTGCTGAATTCACCAACCAGGGCAGAACCTACCAGGCCATCCGTTATACCGATGAGAATGGCCGCAATGAATACTTTACCCCCCAGGGACTGAGTATGCGCAAGGCCTTCCTGCGCACCCCGGTAGACTTCCGACGGATCAGTTCCCGCTTTGGCCAGCGTCACCACCCTATCCTTAATCGCCTACGTCTGCACAAAGGGGTCGATTATGCCGCACCCCGTGGCACCCCGATCAAGGCCGCCGGTGATGGCAGGGTCATCTTCCGCGGACAAAAAGGCGGTTATGGCCGCACCGTTATCATCCAGCATGGCGGTCATTACAGTACCCTGTACGCCCACATGTCACGTTACCATCGCGGCGTCTTTTCCGGTAAACGGGTCCGCCAGGGACAGGTCATCGGCTATGTTGGCAGTTCCGGCCGGGCCACCGGCTCCCATCTGCATTACGAATTCCGTGTCAACGGCCAACACCGTAATCCGTTGACGGTACGCCTGCCTAACGCAGCCCCTATCGAGGGTAAATACAAGGAAGATTTTGTCTACCACTCGCAGAAAATCCTTGCCCAGTTGATGACCCAGAAGCAATTGAGTGTCGCCAATCTGGCCAAATAACCGCCCGCCTCAAGACAGTCGATCTAGTCGATAATGGACAAATACATAGGCCTGATCTCCGGCACCAGCATGGACGCCATCGACGCGGTTTTAGTCAGCTTCGAGGCGCCCAATCCGCGCCTGCTGGCCCATCACAATCTGCCACTCACCAACGATTTGCGCGCCAAACTGGGCGCCTTGCAACAGCCCGGGGATGATGAACTCAATCGCACCGCCCGGCTGGATATTGAAATGGCCCGCCTGTTTGCCAAAGCGACAATGGAATTACTCGAACAGGCCGGTTGCGCGCCAAGGGAGATCATCGCCATCGGCAGTCACGGTCAGACCATCCGCCACATCCCCAGCGGTGAGTACCCCACCAGTTTTCAGATCGGCGATCCCAACCTGATTGCAGAAATAACCGGCATCACCACGGTGGCCGATTTCCGGCGCCGAGATATGGCCGCCGGTGGTCAGGGCGCGCCCCTGGTGCCGGCCTTTCACAGTCAGGTATTCCGCTCTGACAACCTCAACCGGGTGATCGTCAACATCGGCGGCATCGCCAATATCACCATCCTACCGGCCCGACAGGATGAACCGGTTATCGGTTTTGATACCGGCCCCGGTAATGGCCTGATGGATGCATGGATAAACTGGCATCAGGGGAAAAATTATGATCCTCAAGGCGAATGGGCTGCCGAGGGTGAAGTCCTGCCCGAACTCCTGGCCAGCATGCTGGCGGATCCCTACTTTGCCCTCGCCGCCCCCAAGAGCACCGGCAAGGAGTATTTCCATCTCGATTGGCTGCAACACCATCTGAAGAAAAAAATGCCGACCGTCGATGTGCAGGCCACCCTCTGTGAGTTAACCGCACTCAGTATTAACAATGCCATTCGACTAGTGGCGCCAGCGACCGATGAGGTTTTTGTCTGTGGCGGCGGTGTCTACAACCGACCGCTGATGCAAAGGCTGGCGGAACTGCTTAAACCGGCCGAGGTCGCCAGCACCGATGAGCTCGGCCTGCCACCCGACTGGGTCGAGGCCGTCTGCTTTGCCTGGCTGGCCAAGCAGGCCCTACACCGCAAGCCTGGCAATCTGCCCTCGGTGACAGGCGCCAGGCATGACGTGGTATTGGGCGGGATCTTCTGGGGTAATTAGGGCCAATTAACGTTTATTAATTGGCACGTACTTGCGGACGGGTTCGCCGGTATACATCTGGGTCGGTCGGAAAATACGGTTATCGGACAATTGCTCGCGCCAGTGGGCCAACCAGCCGGCAGAACGAGCGATGGCGAAAATGGCGGTGAACTGGTCCGCCGGGATGCCCATTTCGGAATAGAGGAGTCCAGAATAAAAATCCACGTTGGCATAAACGCCTTTTTTCGCCAGGCGGTCTTCACAAACCTTCTCGACTTCTTTCGCCACCTCAAACATCGGATTGAGGTTACCGCCACGATCAGCCATAAACTCGGCCATTAAACCCTGCAAGATCTTGGCCCGTGGATCCTTAGTCTTGTACTCCCGATGCCCCATCCCCCAGATGACCTCCTTATTGGCCAACTTTTTGTCGACATAGGCGGCTGCCCTATCGGGGGTACCGATTTCTTTGAGCATTTCCAGCACTTTCTGATTGGCGCCACCATGCAGGGGGCCAGACAGGGCGGCAATAGCCGCAGCAATCACACTCATTGGGCTGGCCAGAGTGGAACCATTCACCAGCACCGAGAAGGTCGAGGCATTAATGGTGTGTTCGGCATGCAGGATCAGACAGACGTCCATGATTCGCGCCAGTAGCGGATCGGGTTCCTTGCCATTTAACATATAAAGAAAATTTTCCGCGTAGGGCAAATCATGCCGTGGCAGGATCGGGTCATAGCCATTGCGGATGTGTTCCCACATGGCGACAAACGTCCCCATGCGGGCAATGATCTTGACAGTCATATTATGGATATAGTCGAGATCCTGACAGCTATCCGCGCCCGTTAGACATTCATTGCCAGGATAAAACATCCCGAGACACGCCACGGCGGTTTGGAGCATCTCCATCGGATGCCCGGATTCGGGCAGGGTCTTCATCAGATTACGGATGTGATATTTAACCTGCCGATTATCACGCAATTGCTCGTCAAAATCGCTCAGTTCAGCCGCGGTCGGTAATCGACCATCCAGCAGCAACAGGCAGGTCTCTTCAAAGGTACTGTTTTTCGCCAGTTCTTCAATGGGATACCCCCGGTAGGAGAGAATACCCTTTTCGCCATCAATATTGGATATGTTTGATTTGGTGGCGGGTACACCTGCCAAACCCGGTAAATATTCACTCATCGCCGTTTCCTCGCTATGCTTGTCGTTATTCTGGCTAGCTGGTGATTTAGTGCCCAGGACTGAATTTTTATATGTTCAGGCACAAGACCAAGGATAGTAAAAAAAACAGGCCCTGGCTTTCACCAGGGGCCCTTTTCTATAGAGATTAAGCTTTAAATCGAGAAGGATGAACCACAACCGCAGGTTGTCGTGGCATTGGGATTATTGATCACGAACATGGACCCTTCCAGGCCCTCCTTGTAATCAATTTCGGCCCCGGTCAGATACTGAAAACTCATCGGGTCGACCAGGAGTTTCACACCCTGGTTTTCAACTTCCGTATCACCATCCTGGACCTTTTCATCAAAGGTAAAACCGTATTGAAAACCGGAACAGCCACCGCCCGTGACAAACACGCGTAGCATCAGGTTTTCATTGCCTTCTTCCGCGATAAGCTGCCTGACCTTATTGGCCGCTTTATCGGTAAATTTCAATAAATCTGTCATATTTGTTGCCGTACTCGTCATAACACCTGCTCCAACTAACTCATACTATTTTAGTGGATTACACCCTGAATTTAAACATTATGGTAATCCCGAGTGAATTAGTCAAGAATTAAGCGCCTTTACTTTCTTCCCTTTTCTTCAGCTCAACCACGGATTTGTCTGATTTATGGACCAGGGTACCATTTACCTCAGCACCCATGGCCATCTCGATCAGGCTGTAGTAGATATTACCGTGGATACGGGCCTTTGTGGCCACCTCAATGTGGGTCATGGCATGAACATCACCGATAATGGTGCCGTTGACCACCACATTGGGGACCTTGACCTCGCCTTCGATCATGCCCCGATCACTCAGGGTCAGGATGGAATCTCCACCGCCCTCTTCGGCGATGACATTACCCTTCACCTTGCCATCGATGTGTAGACCACCTTTAAACACAACATCGCCGCGAATCTCCGAGTTCTGACCGATGAGTGAATCTATCTGGGCGGTAGTTTTGGGTTTTTTGGTTCCCATCATGTTTTATCTCCTAATTTTTCCAATTCTATGGTTTTCTCGATTGTGTTCTGGTCTGTGCCGTTGGTAGGAACCACCTGTATCATGGCCCGCAGGGGCTTAAACCCTTCAGGCAGAACCAAATCTTCTTCAAGATTCTGAAAGTATTTGAATTGATATCTGATTTCCTTGATCTGTTTCTCGGTTAAGTCTTTCAGACTTAATGTCATCAGTTGTCCATTTAACAATCCTTCCATGGACAATTTTACATAGCCCCTTGCCAGGCGTTGATTCTTCAGAACCTGAGTCAACACCACCTTGGAGCGATAACTGCGTGGCTGGCCGGTAGACTCGATCTTGAAGCGCTGTAGTCGTAAACCCGTTGAGGCATTGTCCGGCGAGACGATCCCTCTATAGAACGCCAGTTCCTCCTTGAGTTCCAGTACTTCTGCCTGAAGTATTTTCAAATTCACATCCAGTTCCGCGTAGGCCTTTTTCTCTATTTGAGCGGCCCTCTCCAGCACGGCCTTCTGCTCTCGCAATTCCTCGACCTGTCTTTCCAGTTGTCGCTGCACACCCAGCAGCTCACCGCGTTCCTTGTAGGCCTCGAGACTGTCGAAACCGGAAGAAAATCGCCCGTACTCAAACAGGATCCAGCCGGCTAAAAAGATAATAGTGGCGGCGAGGACGATGAATACACGGAATCGCCAGGGGCTATGAGGTTTAACAACCAGGGGCATCAGGGGATCACCGCGATATCTTCCAGACCATCTGACTCTTTAAAACCAAACATCACATTCATATTCTGTACTGCCTGCCCTGCTGCGCCTTTTACCAGATTGTCGATGACCGCCAGGATCACGACCACTTCGCCTTGCTGGGGCTGATGGATGGCTAACCTGACCATATTGGAGCCACGTACACTCCTGGTTTCAGGATGGGCCCCGGGGGGGAGGACATCGACGAAGTACTCACCTTTGTATTTGTTAGTATAAATCATTTGTAAATCTCTGCCGGATTCCGTCAAACGACCATACAGGGTGGCATGAATGCCGCGAATCATGGGCGTCAAATGGGGTACAAATGTTAAGCCTATCGGTTCTTTACTTACCCGCTGTAATCCCTGCTTAATCTCCGGCAAGTGACGATGCCCAGGCACGCCATAGGCCTTAAAACTTTCACTGGCCTCACACAGCAAGGTACCAACGGCAGCCTTACGACCTGCGCCACTGACACCGGATTTGGCATCGGCGATCAGGCTTGAGGGCTCAATTAACCCCGCCTCCAGCAATGGCAGAAAACCTAATTGCACTGCGGTGGGATAACAACCAGGGTTCGCGACCAGCCTAGCCTGCTTAATCTGTGCCCGGTTGACTTCGACCAGACCATACACCGCCTCATCCAGCAACTCAGGGCAGGCGTGTTCCATCCCATACCATTGCTGCCATAAAGCGGCATCCTTGAGACGAAAATCCGCAGCCAGATCGATCACCCGCACACCCGCCTCCAATAAGCCGGGCACCATACCCATCGCGATACCGTTTGGCGTGGCAAAAAATACCACGTCACAGTCGGCCAGCTTGGCGTGTTCCGGTTCACTGAATACCAGATCCAGTCTGCCACGCAAGTTGGGGAACAGATCAGAGACCTGCTTTCCGGCCTCGCCTCGCGAGGTAATCGCCTGTAATTCAACCTGTGGATGTCTGGCCAGCAGCCGCAATAACTCAACCCCGGTGTAACCTGTCCCGCCGACAATGCCTGCTTTAATCATAATGCTTCACTTTAGTAGATAAATTTAGTTTGATTGCTGTGATCGTAATAGACAGGACGCGTGGTTGGCAATTCTGCCGCCAACAAAAAAGCGGCCAATGCCGCTGACAGTCCCGCTGGGGATTTTATTGTATTTATTATTCACAAGAATCGGAATCAATTTATGCGATTTATCTCGGCGTATTGTGATTTTTATCGGCAAAACTGGCTAAGTCTTTAACTTTGCCTGCTAGAATAGGCCGTTATGCAAAAACCCCATCTAAAACGCACCCGCCGGCAACTCATGTCGTTCGGCAAATGGAAACTGCGCCTCATCTTCTGGACCAGCGCGATCCTTATCGGTGGAGCCGCGGCTCTGTTCGCCCTCGCCAGCCGGTTTTCTGATAACACTTACCACCGGCTGTATGAGTACTCACCCTATCTGGCCTTTGTCCTGACCCCGGTCGGACTGGGCCTGATCGCCTGGCTCACCAAGTACTTCTTCAAGGGCACGGAAGGCAGCGGCATCCCGCAGGCCATCGCCGCGCTGTCGATGCGGGACAGCGCCCTGCGGGCCACCGTTTTATCATTCAGAATAGCGTTTGGCAAAGTCATCCTGACCTGTGCAGGACTGATGTGTGGCGCCTCCATAGGTCGTGAGGGCCCGACGGTTCACGTCGGTGCCTCATTGATGTACAGCGTACGCCACTTCTTTCCGCTGCGTAGCCGGGATATGCACCGGGCGCTGATCCTCGCTGGCGGAGCCGCCGGTATTTCGGCGGCCTTTAACACCCCCCTGGCCGGTATTCTGTTCGCCATCGAAGAGATGAGCCGCCAATTTGAGGAACGTACCAGTGGTGTCTTGATCATCGCCGTGGTGCTGGCCGGTGTCACTGCCGTCGCCATTCTCGGTGACTACACCTATTTCGGCTCCAGTTCGACACAGTTACCCTTTACGGCCATGGCCTGGCTGGTGGTCGGGGTTTCCGCTGTGGTGGGGGGCCTGTTAGGGGGCCTGTTCAGTCAGACATTAATCCTGGGCACCCGTCGAATAGCCCCGCTGGTAGGTAAATATCCTGTCACGGTTGCCGTTAGTTGCGGCCTGCTGCTAAGCCTGATCGGCTTGTTGTCCGGCGGACATACCTATGGCACCGGTTACGATGAGGCAAGACATCTGGTTACGGGTACCGGGCAAGGCGATTTTGCTTATCCCGTGTTAAAAATGTTCGCCACGATTGCGTCCTACCTGAGCGGCATCCCGGGGGGTATATTTGCCCCATCCCTGTCAGTCGGTGCCGGTCTGGGGGCAAATCTGGGGATGCTGTTTCAGAGCCTGCCCATGCAGGCACTGGTTATGCTGGGCATGGTCAGTTATTTTACCGGTGTCGTGCAAACACCGATCACGGCCTTCGTCATCGTCATGGAGATGACCGACAGCTCCTCCATGCTGCTGCCCTTGATGGCCGCTGCCCTGCTTGCCAAAGGTATTTCACATCTGGTGTGTCCACGGCCCATCTACCAGGCCCTGGCGGATGCCTACCTGGCCAAAACCTCCGTTGAAAAATAATTCATGAAGGCTGTCACCACGATTCTATTGTTGCTAGTAGCAGGGATCAGCAGCCATTTTTATCATCATGCGACCGCTATGCCAGAGGTTTCGAATGTTGAATTCACGCTGATTGACGGACAGCGAATCAAGATGCGGCAGCTACTCGGCAGGCCGGTGCTGGTGACCTTCTGGGCGACCAGCTGTGCCGCCTGTATCCAGGAAATACCCAAGCTGATCTCAGTGTATGAAAGACAATCTGCAAAGCGGCTGGAAATCATTGCCGTGGCCATGCCGTATGACCGACCTGATCATGTCCTGGCCATGAGCAAACAACGCCGGCTACCTTATCCGGTTGCCCTCGATATTGATGCTCACGTCGTCCGCTCTTTTGGTAATGTGCGTATTACACCAAACAGCTTCTTGATCGGGCCTGATGGCAGGATTATAAAACAGCACATTGGTATAATCGATCCCACAGCAATCGAACATTTACTGCAAACTATGTAAACAACGACAGGACTGAATAAATGTTATACGTCAAAGCACTGCATATTGTCTTTATGGTGACCTGGTTTGCCGGTCTTTTTTATCTGCCCCGTTTGTTTGTCTATCACGCCATGGCCGATGATCAAATCAGCCGTGACCGTTTCAAGATCATGGAACGCAAACTCTATTTTGGAATCATGGCACCAGGCGCCCTGTTGACCATCATCTTTGGGGTGTGGATGTTAGTGGATTATGCCTGGGCGGCTTATCACGCCAGTGGTTGGCTAATCAGTAAATTTATTCTATTGGCAATTTTGATTGCCTATCACCTGCACAGTGGCAAACTGATGTTTGATTTCAAACATGACAAAAACCGCCATAGTCACGTCTTTTATCGTTGGTACAATGAATTTCCGGTTATTCTATTAGTAACAATTGTTATCCTGGCCGTAGCTAAACCTTTCTGAGTTCTGACCGACAACCATATTCAGCACCTATGGTACAAAAAAGGCTAACTCAGGATGTTTTATATGGACTTACAACGGCACTCAGTGATCACCTGTCCCAACTGCGGCTGCGAAAAACAGGAAACCATGCCTGTCGATGCCTGCACATGGTACTGGGAATGTCCGCAATGCAAGGTTTTGGTCAAACCCAAGCCTGGTGACTGCTGTGTATTCTGTAGTTATGGAACGATCCCCTGTCCACCAATACAACACCAGGGCCAAGGGCGCTCCAGCCATGCCGTCAGAAATTAACTACGAAACATCTTTTTCGATCTAAAGCTTTGCAATATAAAATAACTTACCAGACCGCCAACCACGCCATACAGATGGGACGCCACAATCACCGGTGCCCCGATCAATTGCTCGCTTTGCCATAAACCACTGTGGGTTTGTTCCAGACCTACTTTTATCGCTACGGCAAGCAGGATAATTAAACGAATCATCCACGCCAGTTGTCCAGATCGAATAATTGCCAAAACCACGGCGCCATGCAAAACACCGGACATCCCGCGGTACCATTGCACTTCCTGACTAAACAGAAGAAGCCCGCCACTGACACACAGGGCAGTCACCAGCAAGACCAGCCACCATTCAAGTTGGGACAAACTGCCCTTCAATAAAAACCAGATCATGACCAGTCCGGCCAGATTCATCACCGAATGATTAATCCCGGTATGCACCAGATGTGCCGTAAGCAATCGATAAACCTGTCCGTCAAAGATCGCCTGGCGCTGAAATTCAAGTGCCGGCCCGGCGTGATCCGCCAGCAGCATGACTAGCATGATAGCCGCAGATATGATGATAAGCGGTAGATTTTGCCATAAAAACTTTTTCATGCCGCGATGTTATCGGGCATATTCGGCAAAGTATATCGCCACACCCAGTGCAATCAGCGCGACCTCGAATACCGTAATCCAGATCAGCATATAGGTAATACGCCGACTCATCGGTTTCATGGGTTGCCAGATGCGACGCATATACCAGCGCCAGGGCGCCAGCCATGACCATTTTTTCCAGGTCAGGATAAAACGTTGCAGATAGTTTGCCCATGCAACCAGACTTTTATCAACCTCATTGCTGCGGGCCGTAGCCTCATCTGCACTGATGTTGGCGTATTCATCGATGATGGTCAGCTTCGAACCCTGTTCGGCGGCCTCAACCTTGAATGTGGTGGTCAACTTTAGGCTGTTGTTGTACGTAACGCGCACACCTTGTCCGATATCTTCGACCGTAATATCAAATTCAAACTCGAATGGCTCACCCTGGCTGGTATTGTGACCGCTGACATGAAACTGATTCGCTGCGGTCTTTTGCCACTGTTTGAAATCCAGATAAGGATTGATGCGAAACAGGCGTTCAACATCGCTACAAAACGTCTTTAACTGATTAAACTCAAGCGGGGTCTTAAACTCCGCCCAGGCCGAATTTTCTGCCGTAACCGGCGTTGTTTGTTCATTCATTGGGAAAAGGCACAATCAATAATGGGACGGTCAGGGATTTAGTCAGCGGCTTGGTGTGCATCCGTGACCGCAAACCGGTTTTCCCCTTGGGTCTGGGCGAGCCGATTATAATCAAATCAAATTCGCTGTCGCGAGAGGCTTCGATGAGACATTCATCCGGCTCACCCACGCGAATCTCTTTAGAGTAGTTAAGCTCATGGGCATTTGCCTCGACATTCAATTTGTCGCAATGCGCCTCGATTTCCTGGCCAATTTCATCTTCCAGGTAACGCCGAAACTTATCCCGTATCCCGCCATTGTTTAACCAGTCATCACCGGTCATCCCTTGCCACAAGGTGGGGACGACAACCAGGTGGTGTAACTTTGTTCCTTTTTCACAAATTTCAAAGGCCATGCGCTCAGCGGCACGGGCACCTTCTGTGCCATGGCTGGCCAATAAGACATTCTTCATAAACTTCATCTCTACTACCTGAAAAAAAAGAACGGTGCCCGTTTGTGGCAGGCACCGCTCTGGTTCTTACCTATCTCGACCGGCTTAGTATGCCAGATAAACACCCAGGGCGATTATCAGGGCAAAAGCCAGGGACATGAAGTCTTCCCTGCGGTCGCTGCCAAAGATGGACAATGCGGAACCACGGTCAAATTTCTTTTCTTCACTCATGTTTCAACTCCTCTTAAATTGTATCTTTGACAATTAGCAGAACCACGATCAGAGACAGCACCGCCTTGGCAAAGCCAACGATACCGCCAATAACCGCGGGCTGTCCACCGGCCTGCTTCATGGATGCCACAGTAATCTGCATACCGAGACCGACCAGACCGAAGGCAAACAGCCAGGTGATCCAGTTACGGAAGGCCTTGACCTTCTTCGCGGTATGACGGACGGCCTTATGGGCGTTCTTGAGGATGTGGTTGGCGTCCTTGGACACAACCTTGGCATTTACCAGACCACGCAGTACATCGTCATCATCAATGCTCATAACCTTACCATTGGCAATCAGACGATCCAGAGCCGCCTTACGGTCGTTACGCTGAACCTTAGCGCTTTCAGCTTGTAACAGGGCCTTTTCCTCAGCCTTCAGCATCTTCTCTGGTTTGACTTTGTTGTTATCAAAGTACTTACCCTTGTAGTGGTTGGCCGGAGCGAAGATACCAGTTGAAGACAGGGCGAACATCAGGATGAAACCCAGGACGAATACCGGGAATTTCTCGAAGATAACCTGACTTACACTGACCTTGGTGCCGGTCTGTTCACGCTTCACATACCATACCGCCAGCCACATAACGATGATCGGCAGGATCAGTACGCGAGTAATGTTAAAGATCTCGGCAACCTTGAGGGTCTCAATACCATCGGGTTGGAAGGCCAGTGCTGCACCCGCCACCTGTGCGGAGTTGAGGATACCGGTACCTGCCCAGGCCCCAAACTTGAGCGGGGTCATGTCGAGCAAGTGGCCGATGATGGGGAAGATAAACATACAAGCCACACCCCACAGCAGGATGGTGCCGATGGTGTAGGCGATTTCAACTGACTTGGCCTGTACAACAGGCGCACAAGCAACCGTCGCAGACACACCGCACACACCCATACCGGCTGACAGTACGCCACCCATGGAGTTTGGAATGTTTCTGCGAGCGCCCAGCCACAGGGTCATGCCGACTGAACCCAGCACGAAGAAACCGATCATCACGATGGACAGACCACCCAGATTCTTCAGTTCCGCCGCGCTATACAGGGTACCCAGCAGGATAACACCGGTCTTCAGACCCAGGCGTGATACGCGAACACCATTCTTGGCCCATTCCGGTACCGAGAAGACATTCACAATTACGATACCTGCCACAATGCCCATAACGACATAGTTCAGACCGAGGATGGTATGCAGGTGCTTACCGGTTTGGCCAATCGTACCCATTGACTTACTCAGAGCAGCCACTTCAGGGTCGATGAACCAACGGACCAGCATGGCGATCAGCAGGATAAACATCGCACCGGCAACAGTGGATGAGTAGTAATCCCAGTGACCTTCTTTATGGGAGCCGAACCACTGCCACAGACCGATAAGAACAGCAATAGCACCGAAATACTTCGGCATGCTGAGCAACTCAGGCATGTGTTTGTAATGCTTGCCCCCTAAATGGTCGATGTAGCCGCTTAACATCCCCGCGTCTGCCATAAACCATATCGCTAACATGACGACGCCGATGATAAACAGCGCCGGATTTTTCTTGGTATAGACCATCTTGACTACCTCCTCCTAACACAGAGTTCTGTGGTTTAAATGTGAGTAAACCTGAACCAGGTGATTCAGGCAAATTTTTTATACGTTAATTGAGAGTATTCACACGGTGCCAATTCAGACATAAATCCCTTTTTTTTACAACAAGAGATTTACCATATAATTATTTGCTTATTTTCTAACAAATCAGCCATTGTTTACATTTTTTTTACATACGTGATAACCTTCTGGGTTGATCCATCCCTCGTCAATCCATCACTGCTGCAGGATAATTGACTGACTATTGGTAAAAGTTCTGCATCCAACATTTTGTCCGTACAAATCCTGTCCAATCTCATTCGTTACAATCCATATCCTTTCATTGAAATCAAACAGTTACCCATGTAATCGATAAAGCTAGTGTCACACCATGACTTATATATTTCTGTGATAATCCCTAAAGTCTGCAAAAAGAGTATCGCTAGTATTCACTAAAGGGTAACGATTAAAACTGTTATTAAATATTTTTAAAATATTTTTTAATTTTCACTTTACCCAATATCAACCACCCCAAATTTATGACTCTACAAATCCTGCATAACAAATGAAAATTGCCATCATCATCTATTCATCAGAATCCGAAACGGTCTGGAATGCCTTCAGACTGGGCAGCGCCTCTCTCGCCTACGACGATAACGTGACAGTCTTTCTGCTCGGCAAGGGTGTTGAGGCCATGAATATCAAGTCACTTAAATTTAACATCAAAGAACAGGTTGCTATTTTTCTCGAACACGGCGGGCAAATGCTGGGCTGTGAGCTTTGTTGCAATACACGCGAGGATGAAATGCCGTTTCTGAAACAGGACATTGGTTGCGATCTGGGTTCGATGCAGGATTTATATGCGATTATCAAAGATGCTGATAAAATTATCAGTTTCTGAATCATTCTATGGAAGATACCGGCTGCTTGTCCGGCAACCACAAGGTAAACTCCGACCCCACACCCGGCGTGCTTGTTACCTCAATCACGCCCCCCAGTAACTGGGCAATTGCCTTACAGAGGGTCAAACCCAGGCCGGCCCCATTATGACGACGGGTTGAGCCTGTATCGGCCTGTTCAAATGCCGTAAAAACTCTGGCCTGTTGCTCCAGGGATATGCCTTCTCCAGTATCGGCGACAATAAAGGCAATGCCATCTTGTCCGTGACAAATATCCTTGCAGGCACGGATGCGGATCTCGCCCTGCTGAGTAAACTTACAGGCATTATCCAACAGGTGATGCAATATTTGATGCAAACGATAGGGATCTGTATATATCTCCGTAATATCATCTGCACAGCTTATCGTGAGTGTGTTCCTCTGCGCTTCACATTGCTCAGCAACATCCGTACAAACCTGCTGCAACACACCCGGCACATCAACCGGATACTCATCCAGTGTCATGCGGTGGGCTGTTATGCGGGTTATATCCAGCACCTCATCCACCATACGTAACAGGTCTTTGCTGGAACGGAAGATATTATCCAGATAGAGGGTGTTATCCGGGTCGGTTTGTGCAGAGAGGGAATCACGTAATAAATCACTAAATCCGAGAATAGCATTCAATGGCGTACGCAGCTCATGGCTGACCTTTGCCAAAAAGTTGTCCTTCGCCTGATTGGCGATTTCTATTTCTCGCTGCGCCTGTTTGATGGGGCTAATGTCTACAAAGGCCTCAACGAGAATAGTTTCTTCACGGTCCTCAATCCTAACCACGCTACGCAGTAAAGATTTGTCACAATCGCAAAGCACAGAGCGACAATCTGTCTCAACCCGATCCAGTGTCCTGTTATCCTCCACTACCGGACAGCGCTGCTGGTTATTGGTAAAACAATTAAAGACCTGCTCACAGGATTTCCCAATGACGTTTACCCGTTGCACACTCAACAGGGTTTCACCCGCTTTATTGATCTGTAGCACCCGCCGTTTGGCATCAAACATCACAATGCCAAACGGGGTGTTTTCCAGCAGGATTTGTAATAAAGACTCATTGTGACGGTTCTCCTCACTCAGGGTCCGAATCCTGGCAATCAGCTCACGATTCTTTTCCTCGAGCAAGGCGCACTTTGTTACCAGATCTGCACCTACTTTGTTGGATTGAGGCTTGTCATTCATAGATGAACCCAGGCTGCCTAGATAGTTTGTCTATTCATTGGGGGGATTTTTGAGAGGGGATGTGGCCCACGCCGACCAGGCAAAGGCATCGACTATCAAGAATCATGGAATAGTCGACCCCTGTTGGAGATTTTCCATCAAATCTCGACCATTTCAAAGTCAGACTTGCCCACGCCGCACTCCGGGCAGATCCAGTCGTCAGGGATATCATGCCATGCCGTGCCGGCAGCGATGCCCTCTTCCGGCAGACCCACTGCCTCGTCATAGACAAAACCACAAATGATGCATCGATATTGTTTATTAGCCACTTTGTTTACCTGCGAGTTCTGTTAATTATGAATAATTATCGGCCAAAGTATATGACAGTTAAATTCACCGTGGCCAATCGATGATACAATCGACGCACCCCACTCCTGATGAAAAATATCCCCATGTCTGAGCAAACCGATCCTATCCCCGTCGTCATGGCCCTGTCCGGCCTCGATCCCACCGGCGGCGCCGGTATTCAGGCCGATATCGAGGCCATTGCCAGCATGGGTTGCCATACCCTGCCCATTGTCACGGCCCTGACGGTGCAAACCAGCCGCAATGTCCTGCGCTATGAAACTGTCGATCCCTTATTGCTCATCGAGCAGGCCCGGGCGGTGCTGGAAGACATCCCGGTCAATGCCTTTAAGCTGGGCATGATGGGGGATGTACAAACCATTGAGGCCGTGCACAGCATATTGCAGGATTATGCAAATATACCGGTGGTGTTTGATCCGATCATCGCGGCAGGTGGGGGGACGGCATTGGCTGATGAAGAGGTCATCGCGGCCATGTGTGAACTGCTTTTACCCATGACCACGATCATCACCCCCAACAGCGAAGAGGCGCGGCGCCTCGCCCCTGAGGCGGACAGCCTCGACGCCTGCGCCGAACAATTACAGGACATGGGCTGTGAGTACGTACTTATTACCGGCACCCACGAAGATTCCCCCGCGGTAACGAACACCCTGTATACCAATCACCGCCGTCTGGAGTCGTTTAGCTGGGATCGCCTGCCCCACAGCTACCACGGCTCGGGGTGCACCCTGGCCGCCGCGATCAGCGCCTTGCTGGCCCAGGGTCTCGACCCGTTCAATGCGGTACATGAGGCCCAGGAATTTACCTGGCAAAGCCTGCGGCAGGGCTTTCGCCCCGGTCTGGGTCAATATTTCCCCGACCGCCTGTTCTGGTCGCGGGGTGAGGACGAGGTCTAACCGGTTTTGAGTAAGCACTTACTACAGGGTCTGTATTGCATAACCGACCCCGGTCTGATGGCGCAATCCCCGCTCGGCATCGAACAGATGGTGCAACAGGCCATCGCTGGCGGCGCCCGGGTCATTCAGTACCGGGACAAGACATCCAGCCCGGCCCAGCAACTCGATATTGCCAGACGACTTGGCCAGGTATGTAGACAAGAAGGTGCCCTGTTTCTGATCAATGACGATCCTCAGCTGGCCAAACAGGTGGCGGCCGATGGCGTCCATCTGGGTCAGACCGACTCGGGGCTGGTTGCAGCACGGGCCTTGCTGGGTGAGGACAAGATCATCGGCATTTCCTGCCACGCCAGCCTGGACCTGGCGCTGACGGCGCAGCGACAGGGGGCCGATTATGTCGCCTTCGGCCGCTTTTTTGACTCGCGCACCAAACCGCAGGCTCAACCGGCGCCCATCGAAATATTGCGTGAGGCCAGTGCCGCTCTGGATATCCCCATCGCCGCCATCGGTGGCATCAGCGCCGATAATGCCCCGGCCCTGCTCGCCGCCGGGGCGGATATGCTGGCGGTGATCCATGCGGTGTTTGGTCAAACCGATATCCGCCAGGCCGCCGAAAGGATTACCGCCTTGTTTGATCCTCAGGGGACTTAACCTGCCGGCCTGAGTCGGTATAATCACCGCCATCATTTTCATCATCAGTCATCATCAGTCATCAATAAGGATTCACTATGAGCCGTTCTCACGATCTGTTTACCCGGGCCCAGGTCCACATCCCCGGTGGCGTCAATTCCCCCGTCCGCGCATTCAAAGGTGTCGGAGGCGACCCGGTGTTCTTTAAAAAGGCCAAGGGACCCTATGTGCATGATGAGGACGGCAAACAATATATCGATTACGTCGGTTCGTGGGGTCCGATGATCGTCGGTCACAGTCATCCTGAAGTCCTCAAGGCGGTACAGACCGTCATGCAGGACGGCCTGAGCTTCGGCGCCCCGACCGAGTTGGAGATTCAGATGGCCGACCGGGTCTGTGAATTGGTGCCCTCGATGGACATGGTGCGCATGGTCAGCTCCGGCACCGAGGCCACCATGAGCGCCATTCGTCTCGCCCGCGGTTTTACCGGTCGCGACAAGATCGTCAAATTCGAAGGTTGTTACCATGGCCACGCCGATTCCCTGCTGGTCAAGGCCGGCTCCGGCGCCCTGACCCTGGGCGTACCTACCTCACCCGGCGTACCCGCCGCCCTTGCCGAATTCACCCTGACCCTGAATTACAACGACAGCGCCCAGGTGCGTGAAGTCTTCAGTAAAATCGGCAAAGAGATCGCCTGTATTATCGTCGAGCCGGTGGCTGGCAACATGAATTGCATCCCCCCTGCGCCGGGTTTCCTGGAGACCCTGCGCGAGGTCTGCGACCAGTCCGGTGCGGTGCTGATCTTCGATGAGGTCATGACCGGCTTTCGCGTCGCCCTGGGCGGCGCCCAGCAGCACTACAAGATCAAACCGGACATGACGACCCTGGGCAAGGTCATCGGTGGTGGGATGCCGGTGGGCGCCTTTGGCGGCAAACGGGAAATCATGCAAAAGCTCGCCCCCCTCGGCCCGGTGTATCAGGCCGGTACCCTGTCCGGCAATCCGGTCGCCATGGCCGCCGGGCTGAAGACCCTGGAACTGATCAGCCAGCCGAACTTTTTTGCGGAACTGACCAAAAAGACCACCGCCCTGGTCAAGGGCCTCGAAGCCAGGGCCAAAGAGGCAGGCATTCCGCTCACCACCAATCAGGTCGGGGGGATGTTCGGTATCTTCTTTACCAAAGAAAATCAGGTCAGCAATTTCGCCCAGGTCAGTGCCTGTGATGTTGAACGCTTCAGGAAGTTTTTCCACGCCATGCTGGACAAGGGTGTGTATCTCGCCCCCTCCGCCTTTGAGGCCGGTTTTGTCTCCAGCAGTCACAGCGAGGCGGATATCGAAGCCACGTTGGAAGCGGCCGCCGAGGTGTTCAGGGCATTGTGATATCGGCCCGGGAATCCCCCGGGACCGACGCCAAGCCCATGGCCTGCTGGCAGCTCACCCGTAACAGCTTGTCATCGGACAGACCGCTGATATGTTTCACCAGCCGTTCACAGCGATAGGCCAGTTTCGGTTCGAGGCTGATGTCCTCCGCCCTCAGGTAAGCCGCAAGGTTTTCGAGCATATCCTTTGCACGGCGGGTGGAATCGGCGATCGTGCTGCGGCGGGTATTACCCCATTCCTTCTCGAGGATGAGCTGTTCGATATGTTCGGCGTCGATCTCACTCTGCAAGACCTGCTCTTTCATACTCAGGGGTGCCAGATGTTCCCCCTTCAGCATATGGCGGACGCTGCGCAGGGGCTTGATCACCTTGTCGCGCCATCGGGTCACCCGCAGGATCATCGCCCGCCAGGCGCTCACCGTGACCGTGCCGCGGCCGGTGTGGCCCAGCCAGCAGGCAAACAGCAGCATATTCACATCCGCGCCATAATTGTTTTGCAGATCGAGGCAGAGATTACTGACCTCGGGACGGGGGTAGACGGTGAGCGAAAAATCCCAAAATTCACTTTTTGGCAGATCCAGCATGTTTATGGTCTCCTTCCATGTGCGAGTGGTATTACATTACGTGATCCCGGTGACAGGATATAAGATAGTAGTATGAGTTTGTCTCTTTTACAGGCCTTCCTCGACTGGCTTGGTCAGCACAGCGTCTGGTCCGGTCTGATCATCTTTACAATCGCCTGTTCCGAGTCGCTGGCCCTGGTGGGCCTGCTGGTGCCGGGGGTAGTGTTGATGTTTGCCATTGGCACCCTGATCGCC
>JAHEDB010000217.1 GCA_024641465.1 Chromatiales bacterium
CTATGATCGTCAGATTACAGGGCGCGATTTCTCCAGCGAAGAGTTGGAACGCATCGATAAACAACTGGCCATCTGCGAGGGCTCGGACTGGTTCTGGTGGTTCGGCGATTACAACCCGGCCGAGTCGGTGAAAGACTTTGATTATCTGTACCGCCTGCAACTGTCCAACCTCTACATGCTGCTGTGCCTCGAGCCGCCCAATTATCTCACCGAGGCCTTCTCGCGTGGCGGCAGTGCGGCGGTGGCGACCGGTGGCACCATGCGACGCGGTAAAGAAAACGACTAGACCGATATGCCCAAACCCTCCACGTTACACCCGCTGCATACACGTCGACGGGCCGGTGTCCTGCTCCATCCCACCGCCCTGCCCGGCCCGGCACCAAAGGGGCTGATCGGCCACGACGCCTATCGCTTTATCGACTTTTTACAACAGTGCGGGATCGGGGTGTGGCAGATGCTGCCGCTGGGTCCCACCCACCCCGACGGTTCCCCTTACCAGGCCCTGTCGGCCCATGCCGCGGATACCACCCTGATCAGCCTCGACTGGTTGCGGGATCGGGGTCTGCTGGCCGAGATTGATAGCCACTACGACATGGCCTATCACACCGCCTGTCTGCAACAGGCCCACGGCCGGTTTATCGCCGAGCCGCCTGCGGCGCTGCATCAGGACTACACAAATTTCATCACCCAGCAGGCCGACTGGCTGGATGATTACGCCCTGTTCATGGCCCTGCGCGAGACCCACGGTTACCGGTCCTGGACCGACTGGGACGCCCCCCTGCGCAAGCGCCAAAAGACCGCGCTGAACAAAGCGCGTAAGGAACACGCTGCGCGTATCGCCTTTCACTGCTTCTGTCAGTTCGTGTTTTTCCAGCAATGGCATGAGCTGCGCCGCTACGCCAATCAGCGCAACATCCTGATCTTCGGCGACCTGCCGATCTACGTCGCCCTCGACAGCGCCGATGTGTGGGTCAACCCGCAACTGTTTACCCTCGACAAGGAGGGCCAACCGACCTTTGTCGCCGGGGTGCCGCCGGATTATTTCTCCGCGACCGGGCAACGCTGGGGCAACCCACAATACAACTGGCCGGCGCTAGAGGCCGAGGACTTCGCCTGGTGGCAGGCAAGATTCCGGACTCAGCTCGACCTGTTTGACCTGTTACGGGTCGATCACTTCCGTGGCTTTCAGGCCTACTGGGAGATCCCGGCCGCCGAGGAGACCGCCATCAAGGGCCGTTGGGTCGAGGCGCCGGGTGAGGCCCTGCTCAAAAAACTCAACCAGGTCTTCAAACACCTGCCATTGATCGCCGAAGACCTCGGCACCATCACCCCCGAGGTGGAGGCCCTGCGCCAGGCCTTCCGTCTGCCGGGCATGAAGATCCTGCAATTCGCCTTTGACGGTAACCCGCACAACAGTTACCTGCCACACAACCATGAATTCAATGCAGTGGCCTACACCGGCACCCACGATAACGACACCACCCTGTCCTGGTACCGGCAACAGCCCGAACACACCCACCACTATATTCGCAACTACCTCAACAGCCCGCCCAGTGACGAAATGCCCTGGCCGCTGATCCGCGCCAGCCTCGCCTCGGTCTGCTGCCTGGCGGTGCTGCCGATGCAGGACATCCTCGGCCTTGGCGAAGGCCAGCGCACCAACACCCCTGGCACCACCGAGGGTAACTGGCAGTGGCGGTTTCGCTGGGGGCAGATCCATGCGGACCTCGCGCCGCAACTGCATCACCTGCTGCGGTTGTATGATCGGCTTGAGGGATAGAAATTACCCCCTTAACACCTCTGCCCCAGCCGATGCATAGACCGGTAACAATTGCGCCAAAATCAGCCTGTAGACTTGCAACCATAAACAAAAACATGCATTTTAAGCCCATAATTAAGGGTAAACTACTAACAACCGAACCTGGCTCCGTTAAACATGATGAGACCCAATAGCCGATGATAAGCGCAAGTGAAGCACTAAGCCGATTGCAAGAAGGCAACCAACGTTTTGTTGCCGGGGTCAGGAGCGTTGATACCCTGGTCAAACAAATGCAGAGGGCCGATCTGCTCGACAACCAGGCCCCCTTCGCCATTATTCTGGGTTGCTCCGATTCACGCGTACCGGCTGAGATCGTCTTCGATCAGGGCCTGGGAGATCTGTTTGTCATCCGGGTGGCGGGCAACATCGTTGCGCCCTCACAGATTGGCAGTGTCGAATTCGCGGTAGAGCGGTTTGGCACCCCGCTGGTGGTGGTACTCGGTCATTCCATGTGTGGTGCAGTGATGGCCACGCTTGATGACCTGCAATCTCCATCCGAAACGCGATCATCCAACGTCTTATCCATCGTCAACCGTATTCGACCCACGGTAGAACCTTTATTCAGGACTGAGCTGCGTCACAATCCGGAACAGTTATTAGATGCGTCGATTCGTGCCAATATCTTTGCCGCGACAAACCAGTTGCGCCACGGTTCACAAATGGTGGAGCAGTTAATACAAAAGGGTGAGCTAACCATTGTCGGTGCTGAATATTCCCTGCAAACAGGTGTCGTCGATTTTCTTGATACTATATAAGGGTGCCACAATAAAAAATACGCATTGCCACAAACCTAAAATTTCGATTGTTTAAATTATCAATCTCGATGGATTGCCGATTTAACCGGCTGTCTTGGCCATCTATGCTGCCTGGCATATCCGGTTTACACACTAAAAATAAGAATCAATCTCACTAAATCCCTTTATCGCAAAATAAATTCTCCTCACACCCCGAACCAAGCTACACTATGCTGTCTAATTTGTCCGTAGAATCGAACCGCACGGAGTGTGGTGAAATTGTCCAAATCCCAATCATTTCCTGTCACACCATGAGGTCATAACCATTTAAGTATGAGTGCTGAATACGCCATCACGCAGCAACCCCAACCCGGGGAAAAATTCCTGCAATTAGCCATCTTCCTGGTGCTTGGCTGGTTGCTATACGCCAGCCTAGCTGGTGACGTATTTGAGCCCATCTGGGAGGCCATCACTAACCACGACTGGCCAAAAAACATCCTCGTGCCCAGCGTCTGGTGGGCCGCCATGGGCATCCTGCTGCTTGGCTATAGAACCATTCTATGGGTGCGTTACAAATGCTTCCCGGTTTCCACCGTGCAAAACGCCCCCATGCTGACCGTGATCATCCCCGCCTACAACGAAGGCAAGATGGTCGAAAAGACCATCGATTCGGTCGCCGCCGCCGATTATCCGGAAGGGCGACTCGAGATCTTCGTTGTGGATGACGGTAGCCGTGACGATACCTGGGAATATATCTCGCGGGCGGCCAAGCGCCATCCCGACCTGGTTACGACGCTGCGCTTCCCGGAAAACCGTGGCAAGCGCGCCGCCCTGGCAACCGGCTTTCGCCGTGCCCGCGGCGAAGTGCTGCTGACCATCGATTCCGACAGCGTTATAGAACGAGAAACCCTGCTGGCCATCACCGGTCCGTTCAAGGACCCGAAGGTGGGCGCCGTGGCCGGGCGTGTATCGGTGTATAACCGCCGCGAGGGGTTGATACCGCGCATGCTACACGTCCGCTTCATCCTGTCGTTTGATTTTCTGCGCGCCGCCGAATCGACCTATCGCACCGTTTATTGCTGCCCCGGCGCCCTCGGCGCCTACCGCGCCAGCATCGTGCGTGAGATTTTACCCGACTGGGAAACCCAGACCTTCCTCGGTGCCGCCTGCACCTTTGGTGAAGACCGCGCCCTGACCAATTACATCCTCAAGGCCGGTTTCGACAGTGTTTATCAACGCTGCGCCGTGGTCTATACCATCGTGCCGACCACCTATCGCAAACTCACCAAGATGCTGCTGCGCTGGGATCGCAGTTATGTGCGCGAAGAACTGCGCCTCGCCACCATCCTGTGGAAGCGCCCGCTGGGGGCGCTTGTTACCACCCTGGTGGAACGCACCATAACCAACCTGCGTTACCCGGTCAGCTACGCCACCCTGGCCATGGTGCTGGTATTGATCGTGGATGATCCGCAAATTCTGCTGCGCATGGTCATGAGTATCGGGGTGATGTCCACACTCTATACCCTGTACTACCTGCGCAGCGAACGCTCGCTGGATTTCGTCTACGGGATTGCCTATGCCTACTTTTCTTTTATCGCCCTGTGGTGGATCTTCCCCTACGCTGTGCTGACCGCCCGCGCACGGTCGTGGATGACCCGCTAGCGAGAGCGAATAACAGGATTAATTAGTCGCAGGTAGATGTGATTCTGCGGCGAGAATAAACTGACAGTTTGTTGAAAAACGACTGCACTTGCCATGACGGCATTGCAAGGGTGCTCAAGATGCTCATTACGACGCAGAAACACCTTCGGGTTATGGTTACACAACCCCGCAGTTCATCATCGAGTCGATAGTTAAGTCCGTGCGCGGCGGGGATGATCGGGCGTACTTCTGACTTAAAGGCGCCCGGTCAGAATTAATCGAATTTACACATGGGCCTTTGTGCCTCAGGTAATAACGTCCGGCCTGTCACGCCCCGTATTGCCTTGCAGGTGCATCAGTTGTTCGGCAATGGTAAATAGAGGTTCCAGAAATACCTGGGTATCTTCTTCCAGCCGGCCACTGGCCACTTCATAGCGTTCATAATAGACCCGTACCGTGGCGCCTTCCGTGCCCGTGCCCGACATGCGCACCACGATACGCGAATCGTCACTGAAGATCAGCCGTATGCCCTGCTTATTACTCCGACTCCCGTCCACCGGATCGAGATAACTGAAATCATCTGCCAGGGTTATCGTGAGCTC
>JAHEDB010000218.1 GCA_024641465.1 Chromatiales bacterium
AGTTGGTTGTTGTTCAAATAGAGATATCGCAGATTGGTCAGGTTACCAAACTCTACCGGGATGGACGTCAGTTGGTTCTGGCTCAAATAGAGATATTGCAGATTGCTCAGGTTACCAAACTCTACCGGGATGGACGTCAGTTGGTTGCTGCCCAAAGAGAGAGTTTGCAGATTGCTCAGGTTACCAAACGCTGCCGGGAGGGTCGTCAGTTGGTTGCTGCCCAAATGGAGAGTTTGCAGATTGGTCAGGTTACCAAACGCTGCCGGGAGGGTCGTCAGTTGGTTGTTGGATAAATAGAGGCCTTGCAGATTGGTCAAGTCCCCCAATTCAGTTGGAATATCACCGATTAAATTATTGACCCCCAACGAAATTTGTACAACCGTTGTGCCGTCTGAATCACAACCTACGCCATACCAGCCACACTCAGTTCCAGCATCGCCATTCCAGTTGGTTTTATTGGTCCAGCTATTACCACCGGTATTAGCATAAAGTGCGATTAAAGCATTCCGCTCAGTCGTGGGAATAGCCGCATGCACTATGCTCGGCAGTACAATACCTATGACTAGCAATAGGCAATAACATGTCTTGTCAAATAATTTCATTTCTCCCTCCCGGTTTTTGTAATAAGCCTTGCAGTAAATGCACAGTCAGCACGGATTCACGCCATTGCCTTATACAGTTTTTGGTTATCAGGGTTTGGAGATAATGGGCTTCGAGCAGATGTTATATGTAGACTTACTCCAGCGTCCCGCGCTTCCCTTTTAACCTGGCCCAATCTATACAGAGCATGATTATATGCAATTCATTGTCCTGGATTTGTCTCGCTTCCGCAAGCCAATAATAGAGAGCATTTCTAAAATTCACTGAAGCAGTGCTGGCGGCGTTAAAAAACCGCAAATAATCAACGAAATAATCAAGACACCCAGCTTAAGATCGCCAGGAATAAATCACCATTCCTAATTTGAGCTATCAAAACACGGTGATTGAGTCGAGACAGGTTGGTATCACGTCATGTTCTGTCATTAGTGGCCGTGGTAATGACTGAGGAGCTGACTATTAGCCGTGCCAGCGCCTCAGTTTGACGCTGATTGACTGGATTTGTCTGTTTGATGTGGTAACTAAGGAAAATAAGCCGTACAGTGTTTGAGCCCCGGCGTTCGCTGATAGCCCAGTTTCTGACAGGCCTGTCTAAGTTTACAGGCCGAGCCGACCAGGCCTTTAAATTTACTCTCGAAGTTTTGAGCCAGGTAACACCAGTGTTTTGCGTCGATGTTCAATCGTTTCAGTATCGGTGATAATTGGTTGTCGATATGTCCCCGCTTATCTTCACGAATCGCCCGCCCGGTCCAATCCACTAGTTCCAGATAATCCGTCAGGCGAAAGGGTAGCCCGTTGGGCATGTCTTGTCTTTCATATCCGGCAAAGGGCATGAGTGACTTGGGTTGTTGGTGTGGGTGATTGGGCTGATAGGCCTGTAGGGCTTTTGCGATACGTTGTTTGATGCTGGTGTGGTCTGAGTTTTCCGGAGAATCGGCGAGTTTTGCGCGGATGGGGTTTAAATCCACATAGGTCATACAGGCCGCGAGGGCGGCTTCATCTAACAGGGCCTGGGATTTAAACCTTCCTTCCCAGAATCTTCCTGTGCAGTCATCCTCGTTATTGGCTTGTCTGGCAATGGCCTCGTTCATTACCCGCATAAACCAGCTGATATCCAGCAGGCGGGCTCGCCAGATTTCCACCAGCTTATCTAGCGCCGTTAGTTCGGCCCGGGTCAGCGACTCATTGCGTAAATAACGCTGTGACAGGGCATGCCCGGTAAAGACTTGATGCCAGCGGTTTATGACGTCTTCCCGTGTCCAGCTGTCTGCCAGGGGTTTATCGATATGCAGGACGACGTGGTAGTGATTGGACATGACGGCGTAGGCACAGAGGTCGATGGCATAGATCCCTGCCAGAGATTGGAGTTTGTCTTCTATCCACTGTCGTCGATGTTCGAAGGACTGACCGGTTTGGTTGTCGACGCCACACAGAAAGGCGCGGCGCACGCAGCGGGAGACACAGTGATAATAAGAGGTGGCGTCTAATGAGACCTGAACATAACGGGGCTTGGGCATGGTTAACTCCTTTAACCTTTTGCTTATCCTTTCCTTGTTGTTTGAACGTTACCCTTGATTCGAACAGGTGTCAATTTCGACCATGTAATTTCAATTTCATGATTTAGCCGCAGCAGGGTATATTAGCCACATGTTCGAAGCACTCATACAAATGGCGGGCCTGATACTCTGTGGTGTCGCATGGCGTTATCTGGCCCCGGGCGGTCAGGATGCCAAAACAACCCGCACTGCCCTGACCGGGCTGGTCTATTACCTGTTTCTACCGGCTCTGGTGTTACTGGTGCTGTGGCATGCCCCGCTGGGGACGGATTCCTTGAAGATCTCGCTGGTCGCCATCGCCGGTATTGTATTGTCGATGCTGGCCATGAGCTGGTTATGTAATGTCTGTAACATGGATCGGCCGACACGCGGCGCCGTGCTGTTGGCGGCAGCCTTTCCTAATGCGACCTATCTGGGCTTGCCGGTGCTGGAGGCGACACTGGGCAAGGAGGCGCGCAGCATTGCCATTCAATATGATTTATTTGCCTGCACACCATTGTTGTTGACTCTTGGGGTGTGGGTTGCCATGCGCTACGGCAACACAACGCAGACGAAGATCGGCATCGATAGCCTGCTCAAGGTCCCGGCCCTGTGGGCCGCTGCGCTGGCGATGGCCTTGAATGGACTGGAGGCGCCCATGCCGGAGGGGCTGCGCACCTGGTTGCAGACCCTGGCCAACGGTGTCGTACCGTTGATGCTGATCTCCCTCGGCCTGAGTCTGACGATCAGCCGTGCCCATCTGGGGGCCATGCGGTCGATCTTTCCTGTGCTGGGGGTCAAATTGATCTTTATGCCGGCGGTGGTGCTGGCCATCTCCACGCTGCTGGGCATGCAGGGCATGTTACAGCAGGCCGTGGTGCTGGAGGCGGCGATGCCGAGTATGGTGCTCGCCCTGGTGCTGTGTGACCGTTACGGTCTGAATAGTGTGGTGTATGCCGCGGCGGTGACCGTTTCGACCGCATGCAGTTTTCTTACCCTTGGTCTTTGGTTTGGGATGGTTTAACCAGGCCTCAGATTTTCATAAAGCCCAGCAGACAAATCACGGCCAATACCCCGCCGATGATCTGTTTAAAGCGGCGGTCATTTTGCAGGATAGTGTCATGCACCCTGAGGCCGATAAAATGGCCGATCGCCGCTACCGGGATCAACATCAGGGCCTCGACGAAATAAAGTTTGAAGCCGAGGCTTGCGAGGGTCGTCAGCTTGATACTGACAATACTGAACCAGAGCACGAACATGGTATTGCGTAATTGATGGGCGGCGATGTTGCGCATAAACACCGCCACCATCAGCGGCGCGCCGGACAGGGAGATACCGGCCACATAACCGCCGGCCAATAGCAGAAACTTGTCCAGCCAGGGCCTGTTGCTGTGCATCTGGATGTTCAGCAACCACAGCAGGGCGTAGAACAGGGTGATCGAATAGATGAAGATCACCAGCCACAGGGTGGGCAGGCTGATCAGACCAAACACACCGATCAGCGTCCCGGGGATGACATACGGACTGACCTGTTTGAGATAAGCCCAGTCGACATTGTGGATGCGGGTCCGCAGGGTAAGGGCGGAGAAGAACAGCAGGTGAATGCCGATCATCGGCAGCCAGTACAGCGGCTGGTCATGGATAAACAACATCAGTGGTAGCGCGAGTGCGGCGCCGCCAAAGCCAAGCCCGCTGCGCACAAACCCGGCCCAGACGAAGAGCAGGCCGGTTGACACAAGTTGCAGGGGGGTAAACTCAAATAACATGCTGATATTTTGTTTATGAAGTTAGCATACTATACAGCGAATTCAGCGTATGCGCCTTGCCGAGGTGGTGGCCATAACGTGCAGCAGTGACAGGAGGAGTCAATGGCGGAATTGGGACATGTGGTGTTTTATGTGCGGGAACTGAAGCGCTCGGTGCGTTTTTATACCGAGGTGGTGGGTTTGACGCTGGCGGGTGAGATCTTTGCCGGGCGTGGCGCGATATTGAGTGGCGGTCGGACACACCATGAATTGTTACTGATTGAAATCGGGTTGGCCGATGGCCCTGCCCAGGGTAGACGCCTCGGCCTGTATCACGTGGGCTGGAAGATTGGCGAAACGCTGGACGCCCTCCGTGAGCTGAGCCAGAAACTGGCCGACATGGATTATCCCCTTGATGGCATGTCGGACCACCTGGTAAGTCAGAGTCTGTATCTGCGTGACCCGGACGGCAATGAAGTGGAGTTATATGTTGATGATCCGAGCGTCGATTGGCGGTCTGATAAAAGCTGGATGGAGGCGCCGGTCCTGCCCCTGAAACTCTGATCCTGGCGGGGCCTGTCGACTAACTTTACAGATAGCTGGCTCATGAAAGGGATCGTAGATGTAAGTGACTGTTTTAAAATGGAAAAAAATACTGGCACTTATATTGCTAAGGCTTTGTTATTGATGATTTACATTAGAAATATATTGGCAGGGTGTGGAAATGATTTCAGTGATGGAACCGGCGTCGATCGCCGTGTTAGGGCTTGGTCTGTTGTTGCTGGCAAATCTGTTACGTAAAAAATAATCTGTTTGGTATTCTCCAGGTGTGTTTTAGGGCCCCGTTATAGCACGGGGCTTTTTTATTCAGGCTGGCTCACCTGTCATATCGCAGCGGTGGGGATCTGT
>JAHEDB010000219.1 GCA_024641465.1 Chromatiales bacterium
GCTGCCCGAGAATGTCTTTGATGCCGTCATCGCGGCGCGCAAGATCCACCAACGCGGTGCTCACAAACGCCAGTTGCTGTACCTTGGCAAACTACTGCGGCTGATCGATACCACCGACATCTCGGCGCAACTGGCATCCTTACACTCCCAATCGAAAGAAGAGGCCATGGCCTTCCAGCGACTGGAGCAATGGCGCGACCGGCTGCTGGCCGACGATCAGGCCGTCACCGCCATCATGGACGAGTATCCGTCCATGGACAGCCAGCACCTGCGGCAGCTGATCCGCACCGCCCGCAAGGAACAGGCGCAGAACAAACCACCCGCCGCCGCCCGCAGTCTGTTTCGTTACCTGCGGACGATAGTCCTTGGGAAATAGGCTAAGTGCCCGTCCCGCCCACGGTCAACTCATCGATCAATAGCGTGGGTTGCCCCACCCCGACCGGGACACTCTGACCTTCCTTGCCACACACACCGACACCGGTATCCAGCGCCAGGTCATTGCCGACCATACTGATCTTTTGCATCACTTCTGGACCATTACCGATCAGGGTTGCCCCTTTCACCGGCCGTGTCACCTTACCCTTCTCGATCAGGTAGGCCTCGCTGGCCGAGAACACGAACTTGCCCGAGGTGATGTCCACCTGGCCACCGCCGAAATTCACCGCATAGATGCCCTTATCGACGGAGGCGATGATCTCCTGCGGATCATGCGCCCCGGCCTGCATATAGGTATTGGTCATACGCGGCATGGGCAGGTGGGCATAGGATTCGCGCCGGCCGTTGCCGGTGAGGGGCATGTTCATCAGGCGGGCATTGAGTTTGTCCTGCAAATAGGTGCGCAGGATGCCGTTTTCGATCAAGACGGTCTGACCGGTCGGGGTACCTTCATCGTCGACATTGAGGGAGCCGCGCCGATCCTTGATCGAACCTTCGTCCACCACGGTACATAAGGGCGAGGCCACCTGCTGACCGATGCGGCCGGCAAATACCGAACTGCCCTTGCGATTGAAGTCGCCCTCCAGACCGTGACCAACCGCCTCGTGCAACAGCACACCGGGCCAGCCCGAGCCCAGCACCACCGGCATGGTGCCGGCCGGGGCATCGATGCCCTGCAGATTCACCAGCGCCTGGCGCACGGCCTCGCGGGCATAACCCAGGCCGCGCTCGTTCTGCAGGAAATAATCAAAACTGTAACGACCGCCACCACCGGCACTGCCCTGTTCACGGCGGCCATTACGCTCGGCGATCACGGTGACACTCATTCGCACCAGCGGCCGGACGTCTGCCGCCAGGGTGCCGTCGGTGGCGGCCACCAGGATCACCTCATAGACGCCGGACAGGCTGGCCATTACCTGCGATACACAGGGGTCCTGTTTACGCGCCTCGACATCGACCGCCTGTAACAGCGCCACCTTGTCATCGGCCGACATGGACAGCAGGGGATCGGTGGTGAGATAAAGATGATGGGGTTTGCTGCTCGACCAGGCCTTGACCCGGCCCTGTTGACCGCTGCGCGCGATGGCCCTGGCGGTGCCCGCCGCCTGACTCAGGGCCGGCAGGATGATCTCGTCGGAATAGGCAAAGCCGGTTTTTTCACCGCTGACCGCCCTGACGCCGGCGCCCTGTTCGATATTAAAGCTGCCTTCCTTGACGATGCCGTTTTCCAGCATCCAGGATTCATGACGGGAGGATTGAAAATAGATATCGGCATAGTCGATATGGTGTGCCAGCAGCTGGTCCAGTACCGATTCAAGATCGGCATTCCCCATCCCGGCCGGGACGAGTAACACATCTCTGGCGAGATCGAGAGTCTGATCAGCCATGTGTTGGGTTACATGACATGCGGCGATGTTCGAGCACCGGGAAGCTGCGCCGGGTGTTGATTATCTTTTGCAGATCGATATCCGCCACCACGAAGCCGGAGCCCCGCGGCAGACAATCGAGGATCGCCCCCCACGGGTCGATGATCATGCTGTTACCGTAGGTTTCACGACCATTGACATGATAGCCCCCCTGGGCCGAGGCAATCACATAACTCAGATTCTCAATCGCCCGGGCGCGCAGCAGGGTCTCCCAATGGGCCTTGCCGGTGATCGCGGTAAACGCGGAGGGTATCGCAATGACTTCAACCTTTTGATCGGCCATGTTGCGGAAGACCTCGGGGAAGCGCAGGTCATAACAGATCGCCACACCCAGTCGGCCAAACGGCGTATCGATCACCGTAACCGATTGACCGGGTTCGATGGTTTCCGATTCGTGATAGGTTTCACCGGACTCTTCCAGTTGCACATCAAACAGATGGATCTTGTCATAACGTCCGACCTGCTGGCCCTTGTCGTTATAGGTCAGGCAGGTTGCCCGCACATGACCGGCGTCACTGCCCTCCAGCGGGAGGGTACCACCGACGATCCAGACGCCGAGGCGCGCGGCCTCCTTTGCCAGAAAGTCCTGAATAGGGCCCTGGCCGGGTTTTTCCTTGGCCTTGAGTTTATCTTTCTCGGCCATGCCCATGATGGCAAAATTCTCCGGCAACACGACCATACCGGCACCGGCATTCACCGCGTGTCCGATCAGTTTACCCGCTTCGGTAAGATTTGCCCTGACATTGGGCCCTGAGGCCATTTGTATTGCCGCTACACGCTTCACCTGACGACTACTCCTGCTTGACTTTCTGTTCCGGGATATCTGTGCCTTGTTTAATCATACCAGATATTGGTGGCTCGACCTGTATTTCAATGGCCGCCGATTCGGCGCTGCCTGGGCGTAGCTCTATCTGCCGGGAGGATATCCCCAGCGATACCAGCCATGCCTTTAATTCATGTGCCCATAAGGTCCCTTCATCGCCACCGGGGTAGAGGATGCGCAGTCGACTGGCAGGCGCCTTGTCAACCACCGTGAGTATTTGCTTGATCGCGGGCATTTGCAGCACGGTTTCCACCCGTCTCGGCACAGACCACTGTTCCTGTGTCAGGACATAACTGTCAGCGGCCATGACGCCGGCGCTGAGTACCATGCAGATGATGCTGAGTAGAATCTTCACGTTGATAGTGTCGGCCCTTGCCTGTGACAGATATGTTGCCCGAATGAAATCAGCTTAGCCGCTGGTCGGTTGCGAATCCTTTTCTTTATCGATCCGCTCCACCTTGAGTTTATCCCAGGGCCCATTGACATGATATTGGCGTGACATGGATTTATCCAGATCCGAACCAAACATGCGTTCAAACAACCACACCAGCGGGATCACGCCGGCGCCCATCAACAGACCACTCACCACCGGCATGGTACCGGCCACCTGCGGGGTGACCGTGACGATTTGATCAAGTTGCTTTTTACGCAAATCAACCTTGCCCACGGCCAGGACAGCGGCCACGGTACTGTCTACCGCCAGGTCATTGGTGGAGACGATGCCGTTTTTGAGGGTGATGTTGCCGGTAATTTTGTCAAATCCAAATCCTGAGCCGACATCATCAAAATCCAGTAACAGGCGACGCGGCAGGGTCGACAGGTTTAACAGGCCAAGAAAGCGACCGGCGCCGGGATTGATCGCCTTGACCACACCATCTTCCACCAACACCTTAACCGAGCCATTGGTATACGCCGGCTGGAAGACATAAAATGGATATTCCCAATTCAGGTCCATGGAAATATCCGCCGCGCCATTAGTCAGTTTGTCGGGGAAACCGACACTGTCCAGCAGCTTGCCCAGATTCGGACTCTTTACCCTGGCCTGCATCTTGGTCAGGTGTCCGTCACCCACAGCATGCCAGCTCCCCTTGCCGGTAAACTCCATATGGGGGGAGGTGACCTTGATCTTGTCGAAGGCCAGGCCAAACTTGTCACGCCGACTGTCAAATTCCAGTTTGCCAAAATCCTTGTCTGCAAAAACAAAACGCCGTACCTGTCCTTTAAAGGCGGGCATGATCAGCGGGCTGGTATAGCGCTTTCGCAGCTTGGCCTTGCTTTTATCAAACGGCACACTGACATAAGCAAAATCGACTATTACCGGCACCTCGACAATAGGCCGGTCCCGCAACAGATGATATTTGTCATAGTGTTCCTGCATCACATCGCGCCAGCCGTATTGATCCAGATTATTCACCACACCGGAAATCCGGAACTCATCCTTATCCGGCAGTTTCGCCTTACCGGCCGACAATTTCATTTCACCGATTTCGATCCGCGCCGGAAAATAACTGTTATTCATCCGCATCTCGGTCGACATGCGATCGCCATACTGGACATTGAGGATGGTCTTGATGTTGGGCAGGAAGGTCGAACGGAGCTCACTGCGGCGCGTGGTTTCGGCGGACTTGCGAAATGGCTCGGGCAGGTCAATGGCCAGACCGACCAGATCCGATTTGATCCACATCCGCGCCGGTTCCCACTCATCACTGTCGACCTTCTGATGGCCGAGGGTCATCTGTCCCTTCCAGGGTAAGCGGCCACTAAGCCGCAGCATACCGAGTTTCTTCATGCGTTGGTCGAGCATGCGCGCATCAAAACTGCCCTCACCCATGATCTCCATCACCGGCTTAATACCGACGATATGCGAACTGACGGTGATCTTCGTGTCCCCCTCCAACACCCTGGCGGTGATCCCTTCGCCACGGTGTCGTTTTTCTGAGAAGTAAACCCGTCCCTTTATGTCGGTCACATCCAACTGTTCGTGCATCAGATACATGGCGCTATTGCCGGTTTCCACATAACCATCAAATCGTTTCTTGTATTGTTTGGCCAGTTCTTTATCCAGAGCAACACTAAAGGTCAGATGGGTATGGATATC
>JAHEDB010000220.1 GCA_024641465.1 Chromatiales bacterium
CTGTCATGCCGGTACCCGTGGCCACATCCAGGACCTTCTCACCCCGTTTGGGTTTCAGACTGGAGGCAAGGACATCGGCGCTGAACGGAAAATACCGCATGGCCGGGGTGTCGTAACCTGTCGCGGCAAGGTCAAAGGTTCGTTTGATGCCTTGTTTGATTTGTGCGGGATCGGGGGCGTTCATGGTGAGAGATTGCTATTTTGTCGAAACGGTCGGGGATCTTACCGTAGAAGGGTGGCTAATTGTACCAGTTATGCTTAGGGGCATTCAGGATTGTGCATAGTGGGCTTCGAGGATTTGTCGGGTGAAACTCGTGCGTAGATAAAAGCCCCGTGGCAGGGTCATGATACGGTTGCCATCCTTGTCCGTGGCGGGGCACAAGGCCCGTGCGTTGGCCGCCTTGGGGCGGATCTGCAAGTATTTACCATGATGGGCGGAGATTTTTTCCAGTTGGCCGAGACAGACCATATCCATGAGTTCCTCCCAGTCCTGGCGCAGGGCCTGTTCCTGTTCGGGCGTGGGTTGCCAGAGGATGGCGTTACCGATGGTTCTTTTTGCCAGGGGGATAGCCGGGTCGGCCTCGATCGGCACCCACAGCACATGACTGAGTTTGTTCCGCAGCCAGGACTGTTGCCAGCTGAGCTGATGGGTGTTGTCCAGAGGCACGGTGCACACATAGGTAGATTCCTTCGGCCGGCCAGTACAATCCAGCGGCAGGGTTTTAAGTTCGACCCCCAGTTCCACAAAGTCAGGCTGCGCCTGGGTGGATGCCGAGGCGCCAAGATACAGCTCGATCAATTGCCCTTGCCAGCCCTTGTCGCGTTTCAGATCGCGGGGCACGGGGATGTCCAGGGACCTGGCCACATCACCAAGTGTTTGCCCGGCCATGCACCATGCCCTTTTAATCAGCATGGACAAATTCGACGGTGGCGGTGTAATTGCTTGTTTCATTGGCAGATTTGTTAATTTACCCTGATGTATCTCAAAAACATGTGTGTTTATGACAATTGACAATTTTGTTGAAGTTGGTAGCTTACCCCGGTCACCGATAAATTCACATTAACAAAAAACGAGCAAGAGGGTGTAACCATGGAGTCAATACTGGGTGTGGTTCAGTCACCGGTTTTCCTGGGATTATTACTGTCGTTGGGGATGGCTAGTCTGGTGATGGTCCTATTATCAAGAGACCCCAGCCTGAAACGTGCGCACAGCTGTGATTGCCGTCGTCAAAATGTCGCTGTGCCGGAGATGCCCTTTCAGGACAGTGATGGCGTATTGGTCACCGCAGACCGTCGTGTCCAACCGGATCGGCGTCGCAGCCGCCTGTTGGCCATGCAACACCAGATGCAGCGCGATAACGTCCCGGGATAGATTGCTTGTCTCTCTGACTTTGATTTAGCTGCGATTCCAGTCACCGGACTTGCCGCCACTTTTGTGCTGCAAGCCGATATCACTGATCACCATGCCCCTGTCGACGGCCTTGCACATGTCATAGATCGTCAACAGGGCGATCTGTACGGCGGTCAGTGCCTCCATCTCCACCCCGGTCTGACCGGTGGTTTCCACCCGGGCTGAACAGCGGATGCCCTGCCCCTGGATGGGGTCAAAATCGACGCTGACATGACTCAGCACAAGTGGGTGACAGAGCGGGATCAAGTCAGAGGTTTTCTTGGCGGCCATGATGCCGGCGATGCGGGCAATACCCAGCACATCGCCTTTTTTGTGGCCTCCCTGCATAATTAAATCAAAGGTTTTGACTTGCATGTGTATGCAACCGCTGGCGATCGCTACGCGGTGTGAGGCAGATTTCTCTCCCACATCGACCATATGTGCCTCGCCACGGGCATTAAAATGGGTTAAATCACTCATATTGGTATAAATCGCATTACAATTAGACTTTACTCAGGGCTCAGATAAGCATGATAGGCTGCGGATCTGAGCAGGGCAAATATTTCTGGTGTAGCAAGTATGACGTTAAAAGTGAGATTTTTTGCAAGTTTGCGTGAACGTCTGCGGCTGAGTGATTGCAGCGTGCCATATGAACAGGGCATGACGGTGGAACAGGTCTGGAATACGGTGACAAGTCAGACGCCGCTGCCCGGTAATCTGTTGTGCGCGGTCAATATGGAATATGTCTCTTTGCTTCAGTCTGTCAGTGACGGTGATGAGGTGGCGTTTTTTCCACCCGTGACGGGGGGCTAGGATGCATATCGAGATTCGGGGCGAGGCATTTGAACCCTATCAGGAGCTACAAAACTACCAGCAGCGAATAGCCGAAGGACAATATGGCGCCACAGCGGTGTTTGTCGGCACCATGCGGGACATGAATGAGGGGGATGATGTGCAAGGCATGAGTCTCGAACACTATCCCGGTATGACTGAGAATTATCTCCTGGCGATCAGCCGACAGGCGGCGCAACAGTGGTCCCTCCTCGACAGCCTGATCATTCATCGTGTCGGCGACTTGCTGCCAAATGACCCCATTGTGTTGGTGGCGGTATGGTCCGCCCATCGCAAGGACGCCTTTGATGCCAGCCGTTACCTGATGGAGGAATTGAAATCCAGCGCACCTTTCTGGAAAAAGGAATTTCTTGCCGAAGGCTCGCGCTGGGTTGAACACAATACTCCTGGTCAATAGGGTGGTCCGGTGCTGACCCTGTCAATCCTTGCCCTTTCAGTCTTCCTGCAACTGCTGGCCGCCATTTTTGCGCTGCGGCTGATTCATATTACCGGCCGGCGGTTGGCCTGGATGGCCCTGGCGGGGGCATTTTTGCTGATGGCCCTGCGGCGGGCTCTGAGCCTGGGTAATGCACTGGTTAATTATCCGCACAACCAGCCCCTGTTGCAGACCGAACTGGTCGCGCTGGTTATCTCTGTTTTTGTCCTGGCCGCCGTGATTCTGATCCGCCCCCTGTTTGAGTCGATTCGCCGCTCGGAACAGGAATTATTTACCGAAAAAGAACATGTGCAGGTGACCCTGCAATCGATCGGCGATGGTGTGGTGTCGATTGGAAATGATGGCCGGGTACAGTATATGAACCCGGTCGCCGAGATGCTCTGTGGCGTGACCTTGCAGGAAGCAAAAGGCATGGTATATGAGCAGGTGCTGGTGTTTGTCGATGAGATCAGCCACACGCCCCTGCCCGACCCGGTGGCTCGTTGCCTGGCCAGTCACTCGGGTTATAAGCTGAATGATAAAACTGTACTGGTAAACCAGTCGGATCACGGAGAACATTCCGTGGAGGTGATGGTCTCACCCATCCAGAACCGTGCCGCTGAAGTGATAGGCGTGGTTCTGGTGCTGCACGATATTACCGAACTAAAGGGTATGGCCCGTCAGCTATCCTATCAGGCCACGCATGACACACTGACTGGCCTGATCAACCGTCGGGAGTTTGAACACCAGCTTGAGTCGTTGCTGGTGAAGGCGCAACAAGATCAACAGCAACACGTTATGTGTTATCTGGACATGGATGACTTCAAGATAGTCAATGACACCTGTGGCCATATTGCCGGGGATGAAATGCTCAAATCCATCGCCATCTTGCTCAAGAAAAATATTCGCGAGACGGATGTCCTGGCCCGTCTGGGCGGTGATGAATTCGGTATCCTGTTTGAATCCTGTCCGGCCGGGCAGGTTGCCCTGGTGGTGGAAAAGATTCGTCAGGCGATAAGCGGCTTTAGTTTTGCCTGGCAGGACAATGTGTTCAACGCCAGCATCAGTATTGGTGTCGTCCCCATCAAGCATGATAGCGGCACGATAACCGATGTGCTCAGTTCAGCGGATTCGGCCTGTTATGTTGCCAAGGAGCGGGGCCGCAACTGTATTCATGTGTTTACCGAGGATGACAGCGCCGTGGCGATACGCCACGGTCAGATGCAATGGGTGCAGCATATCCAGCGGGCCCTGGCGGAAAATCGGTTTGTCCTTTACTCACAGCTGATCGTCCCGATCGGCAGAAAGCAGGGTGAGGCGGACTATGCCGAGATCCTGTTACGGATGTATAACGAGCAGGGCAAACTCATTAACCCATCAAGCTTTTTACCGGCGGCCGAACGCTATCATTTAATGCCGGCGATTGATCGCTGGGTGGTAAAAAATGTATTTCGCTGTATACGTGAACAGGTCATGCGGGAAAAAAGCATTAGCATGTTCACCATTAATTTGTCCGGCCAGACACTGGGTGACGAATCCTTCCTTGATTATGTCCAGCAACAGTTTAGTGATTCAGGGATATCGCCTAACAGCGTCTGTTTCGAGATAACCGAAACCGCGGTGATCAGCAATATCGTCTTTGCCAGGCAGTTTATCTCGGTCCTGAGGGAAAAGGGCTGTCGGTTTGCGCTGGATGATTTTGGCAGCGGGCTCAGTTCCTTTTCCTACCTGAAGACCCTGCCGGTTGATTATCTGAAGATCGACGGCAACTTTATCCGCGGCCTGACCAGTGACCGGAACGATTTCAATCTGGTGATATCCATTAACCAGATTGGCCACGTAATGGGCATCAACACCATTGCCGAATGCGTCGAGGATGAGGAGATCCTGGCCTCCCTCAACAACATCGGTGTGGATTATGTGCAGGGATACGGCATCTCGATGCCGCAAACACTCTATCCAGCCGCTCCCGTCAGCAATTGACTGGGCGGGGTCTTCTACGGGTGATGCGGTGTCACTGGAGTCCGGTTATAGGCGAGGTCATCCGGTATGGGCACATGCTCAATCTGAAACTCCATGGTCTCCAGATCGCCCATGATGTAGCTCGGTAGCGCGCCCACCCCG
>JAHEDB010000221.1 GCA_024641465.1 Chromatiales bacterium
CCCTCAAGGTCACCGTCAGTATCAGCGTACTTGAACCACAGCTCGATCAGAACTCCAATATCAAAAAACTGTTGCAGAAAACGGAATCCTATCTGGATGATCTGACCATCAAGGGCGGCAATGCCGTCGCCTGTAATTCAACCGTGGTGGATGTACTGGGGGTAAGCGGCATGTATCGGGTCGATGTTTCCACCGCCATTCGCTTGGTCAATGAAGGCCGCCATGAACTGGTCCAGCCCCACATAGACAGATTATTGAAAGAACTCCACCCGCTGCTGGAATTCCTGACCCGGGAAAAATAAAGCGGCCAAACTCCGTCTATTGATTTATCGTCTGTTTGTTTACCGATGAGAACGGGTCCACCTCGGCGGGGGTGTTTTGCTCCGTGCGCGCCCTGATTTTCTCAATCACATCCGCAGGCGGGACAGGCCCGGATTTATCCTGCTGTGCACCGCTATTCGGTAGTATTTGCCCCTTGCCCTCGGTTTGCTTTATATCCGCTGCCGGCACGGTTGGTTGAGGGGCGACTGATGGTTGTGCCTGTTCGGGATGGCTCAACGGCTTAGCATCTAAAGGTTCGGTGTTAGTCTTTACCGGGACAGTTTGCACGTTTTGTTGTTCATTGCCCTCGACACGATTGACAACCGGGGCAGGTACCTCCGGCTCAACTGCGACAGGCACCGGCGGTTCCTCACGGTTATCTAACGACTTCTTATCAAATGTCTCGCTCTGATTTGTCAGGGGAGTGGCTTGCCTGACCTGCTCGTCTTGCGGATTGGCCTGTTGCATTGCTGGCGGCACGATCGGTTGAGTTTCCGGTAAGGGCTGCGGCCGCTGTCTGGCTGCCCGCCTGAGAGACGTCCGGTTCGCCGCCTTGCCGTCATAATAAATTCGATAGATGGCGCCGGCCTGATCATCGGATACCAGCAGACTGCCATCGGCCATGTGTTCGATATCCACCGGGCGCCCCCACGCCGCCTGTCCCTGCAACCAGCCCTCGGCAAAGGTTTCATAGCCTACCGCCTTGTCCCCACTCAGGCTCACCACGGTAAGCCGATAACCGCTCTTGGCGGTACGATTCCAGGAACCGTGTTCGGCAATAAACACCTGCTTGCGATAATTGGCGGGGAACATCTCACCGACATAGAAGCGCATCCCCAGGGCGGCCACATGGGCACCCAGCTTCTGTACCGGGGCGACATACTCAGCGCAGCGGTGTCCCAGACCAAACTCGGGATCCAACACCTCGCCACCATGGCAATAGGGAAAACCAAAGTGCATGCGGTCATCCGGGGCTCGATTCAATTCATCAGGGGGAGAATCATCACTTAGATTGTCGCGACCATTATCGGTAAACCACAGTTCATGGCTATCGGGATGCCAGTCAAAACCGACGCTATTGCGTATTCCTTCGGCAAAGATCTCGTGTTCACTGCCGTCCAGATTGAGCCGGGTGATCACCGCATAACCGTATTCGATACAGACATTGCAGGGGGCGCCGATGGGAACGTACAGTTTTTCATCCGGGCCGATACGGATAAACTTCCAACCGTGGTGCTTATCGGCGGGGAAGTCGGTGCTGATCACCACCGGTTGCGGCGGATTGGACAGGTGGGTTTCGATATCATCAAACCGCAGGATGCGGTTGATCTCCGCGACATACAGCGCGCCTTTATGAAAGGCTACACCGTTGGGCATGTTCAGCCCCCGGGCAATGACATAGACCTTGTCACCCCGGCCATCCCGATTACTATCACGGATCGCATAGACCTTGCCGGCCTGACGGCTGCCGACAAACAGGGTGCCGCCGGGGCTCATGCTCATCGAGCGGGCATTGGGCACGTCGGCCGCATACAGCTCGATCTTAAAACCAGGGGGGAGCTTGATCAGGTGCAGGGGCAAATCGCGCGCGACAGCCGGCGCTATGACCAGATAACACAGTATCCCCAGAAGCCGTCGCTGCAATGTCCTTCTCCGCCAGACAAAAAACCTACATCATAGCTTAGCCACTGCCTGCGCAGGCACAAGGGAACTGGTCGACAGAGAAATCAGTTTCCCTGGCTAAATGCGCTTGAATACCAGGCAGGCATTGGTCCCACCGAAGCCAAAACTGTTGGACATGGCGCAGTTGACCTGGGCGTTATCGATCCGTTGACGGACGATGGGGAAGCCCTCCGCCTCTGGATCCAGATCGATCACATTGGCCGAGGCCGCGATAAAACCGGCCTGCATCATCAGCAGGGAATAGATCGCTTCGTTCACACCCGCCGCGCCGAGGGCATGACCGGTGAGGGATTTGGTCGAGGCCAGTGGCGGAATCTTGTCGGCGAAAACCGCCTTGATCGCCTCCAGCTCACGGATGTCCCCGGCCGGGGTGCTGGTGCCGTGGGTATTGATGTAATCTATCTTGCAGTCGGTTGTCGCCAGGGCCTGTTGCATACAACGCATGGCCCCTTCACCGGAAGGCGCCACCATGTCGTAACCATCGGAGGTCGCGCCATAACCCACCAGCTCGGCATAGATCTTCGCGCCACGGGCTTTGGCATGTTCCAGCTCTTCCAGCACCAGCACACCGCCGCCGCCGGAGATCACGAAACCATCACGGTTGACATCATAGGTACGCGAGGCCGTGGTGGGTTTGTCGTTATATTTGGATGACATGGCGCCCATCGCATCGAACAGCACGGACAAGGTCCAGTGCAATTCCTCACCGCCACCGGCAAACACGATATCCTGCTTGCCCATCTGGATCTGTTCGGCGCCATTACCAATACAGTGGGCGCTGGTGGAACAGGCCGAGGTAATGGAATAGTTCACGCCTTTAATCTTGAAGGGGGTGGCCAGACAGGCCGAGTTGGTGCTGGACATGCCGCGGGTCACCATATACGGCCCGATGCGCTTGACGCCCTTGGCGCGCAGAATATCCGCCGCATCGACGATATTCTGGGTGGAGGGTCCGCCGGAGCCCATGATCAGGCCGCTGCGTGGATTGGAGACATCCTTTTCCTCCAGGCCGGAGTCTTCGATGGCCTGTTGCATGGCAAGATAGTTATAGGCCGCACCGTCACCCATAAAACGTTTGAGTTTGCGGTCGATCAACTCTTCGAGATTGATCTTCAAACTGCCGTGAATTTGCGAACGGAAACCCATCTCGGCATAGGTTTCACAAAACTCGATACCAGAACGTCCTGCACGTAAGGATTCGGTGACTTCCTCTTTGTTGTTTCCAATACTGGAGACAATACCGATTCCGGTGACAACAACTCGACGCAATGACATGACTGAATGCTCCCCTTAGAAACCTTCGGTTGATGTAAACAGACCAACACGCAGATCGCTGGCGGTATAGATCTCCCGACCATCGGCCAGCATACGTGCATCACCAATGCCCATGAATAATTTGCGCATAATAACCCGCTTCAGATCGACCTGATAGGTAATCAGCCTGGTCTTGGGGGTCACCTGCCCGGTAAACTTGACCTCGCCGGCACCCAGGGCACGGCCATGACCGGGACCACCCATCCAGCCCAGATAAAAACCGATCAATTGCCACAGTGCATCCAGTCCCAGACAACCCGGCATCACCGGGTCCCCTTCAAAGTGACATTCAAAAAACCATAAATCCGGCGTGACATCGAGTTCTGCAATGACCTGCCCCTTGCCATATTTACCATCGCCTTCGGTGATTTTAATAATGCGGTTGAACATCAGCATCGGGGGCAACGGCAACTGCGCATTACCGGGGCCGAACAATTTGCCCTTGCCACAATTAATCAACTCTTCGCGGGTATAGCTGGATTTTTTGTCAAATGTCATGGGATTTGCGCTACTCATTAGATAGTCATCATGGATTAAATGTAGATATTAGGAAAATGGGCTAGCGAATACCAGCTTTTATACAGGACAGATTCCTTCGGCGATTATAGAAAACCTATTATTTACAGTTAGTTATTATTTTCCGCTCGGCGGGAGCGGCTATTGTAACGCCCATCACCGTTGAAAAAAAGCCGCATTCGCGGCAATCAGCTTTGTTTTAAGGGAGGGATAATATTTGTTTTAGCAGCTATTCAGCCTGCTTATCGCGATGAAAGCTTCGTTTCGAGCCCTCAATGAAGTTTGCCAGGGTATGGGTGTGCTCATTTTCGATAGCGCTGATCTGCTCCAGCTTATCTTCCAGCGAAGATGCCGTGCGAAACAGGATGCGATAGGCCTCCTTGAGGGCCTTGATCGCATCCAGTTTGAAACCGGCCCGTTTCAGGCCCACCATGTTCAGCCCATGCACGCTGGCAGGTACACCATCAGTGATCATAAATGGCAGGGTGTCCTGGGTGATCTTGGTATTACCGCCGATCATGGCAAAGCCGCCGATCTGTACGAACTGATGCACCATCACCCCGCCGGAGATAAAGGCCCGGTCGGCAATCTGCACATGGCCGCCGATACCGGAACTGGGGGCGATAATAATATTGTTGCCAAACTTACAGTCGTGGCCGACATGCACCAGGGCCATGAGAAAATTACTGTTACCCAGGCGGGTCACGCCATCATCCTTGCTGGCCCGGTTGATCGTCACCCCTTCGCGCAGGGTATTGCCGTTACCGAGTTCTACATAAGTGACTTTATCCTTAAAACCAAGATCCTGCGGCAGGCCGGCCAGCACCACGTGCTCGGCCAGGGTGTTGTCGTTGCCCAGTCGGGTATATTTTTTTAAGACGCTATGCGCGGCAATTTTATTATTGTCGCCGATCTGCACATCGGCTTCGATGATCACAAA
>JAHEDB010000222.1 GCA_024641465.1 Chromatiales bacterium
GCTGCTCGACAATGGTGTGTTTGCCGGAACCGGCCGGGCCGAGGATATACAGGTTGTAGCCGGGCTGGCGAATACCGATACCAAACTGTAGCGCCCCCAGTGCCCGCTCCTGTCCCAGCATACCGGTCAAATCCGGCAATTCCTCCGTGGTTTTAAAGCGTAATTGTTTGGTATCACAGTGTCGATACAGACGGTCGATGGTCAAGGGGGCGGTGTGTGTCATAAGCATTGATCGGGTAGGGGTCTCGGGCTGCATAAATTTATTTAAGTATGACCGATTTGGGTGCACAGAAAACGGAATTTAGATGGGTGAAATAAAAAAATACGGCATTGAACGTGATGTATGTTTTTTTGGATACATGGTGGCTGGAATATATTATGGATTGTACAAAAAATAACCACGTGTTGGCATATTGCAGTGTAACCACAAAACTTGAATGCATATTGCCATGCAGTGAAATGTTATTTTTATGACAGGAAGGGTGTTAAATTTTTTTATGCTGATTTTCTGTTATCTGTGGATAGTCCTCGTTATACTATCCCGCATAGTAAATGCAGTGGCGGAAAAAAGTTAAAATAACAATGCACGATATGATGCATAGCCGATTTACTAATTCACGTTATAGTATTTTTATGATTGAGGTGAAATTGTTATGTCAAATGGTACTGTGAAATGGTTTAACAATGCCAAAGGGTATGGGTTTATCGCACCGGCTGAAGGGGGAGATGATGTATTTGTTCATTACTCGGCCATCAAGTCAGAGGGATACAAGTCGCTAAAAGAAGGCCAGGATGTGTCTTTCGAGACCGAACCGGGTCCAAAGGGCCTGCAGGCCATGAATGTTGTCCCCAATCAATAAATAACTTTTTAGAATAATTATAATAATTCCGTCACCTGCCGCCGCCGGTGTGGTCGCTTTGTGGCTAAAGTTACATACCGTGTGCTAATACTTAATTAGCATAACGGGATCTGCATCAATAAAACATTCAGCCGTGCTGTTAAACTTCGCCGCGTTAAATTAATTTAATTTGCGCATGACATTGCCATGTCATGAAAATGAACTAGTCTGTAGAGGCTTTATTTGCCGGTGTTGCCGGCCTTGTTTTGAATGGTTAGTGATAATTATTTTTATAGCAATTATTACTTGCAGTAATACCAGAAGGGGATAGGAATGAATGTTTATGAAGTTCAGCTGCCGAGCACGGAGAATTACAAATCCGCACAAGGCACGCAGGTTGGGGACCTTTTCCGAAAATTACAAAAAACAGGCTTCAAATATTTATCACTGACTGTGAAAGATGCGGATGATGATGCGCCGGATGATGAACTGATCGAGGCCTATCATGCCCCCATCGAAGAACTGATGAATGAAGATAATTATGAGAATATCGAGGTTATCAGCCTCAAAAATTATTCTGCAAGTACCGGCGCCTATGTCTACAAACCGGTACGCGACCTGCTGGAGACCCGCCTGGTCACTCATGGTCAATGCTCGCTGTTTGCCAAAATCGATGGCCATACTTTTGAGTTTCAGTGTCAGCAGGGCGATCTGATCCGCCTGCCCAGTGAACTCTGTTACTGGCTTGAGGTGGGGGTACACGGCTGCCGTTACATACACCTGTACATGACCAAGGAGGGCTGGGATAAGCCGTCGGACAAACAGGACATCCAACCCTGTTCGAAATCACCGGGACTGCGACAGGCAAGCTGAGACGGTCCTTCAGGCTGTAACAATTATTGGCATTTCATATTTTGCAATTTCCGGTATTTTGTCCATACTGAAATCAAGATACGACCAGTAACATGCCGGGCGCAGTTCTGCCGGGGTGACTGCGTTGATGGAAAATACGGAATATTGACCACTGCACCACATCACAGAAATCCATGCGTAATTACATTCGTCACCCTTCAGATATTCCTATCCGGTTTGTCGAGGAGGAGCAGGAAGCCCCCGTTTCACACGCGATGCACGATGTCGGCTACGGCGGCCTGTCATTTAATTCCGATAAGGCCCTTGCCGAGGGCTCGCAGATTCATATCTGTATCGATACCGTGAGTCCGGTGTTTGAAGCGGAGGGGGTTGTCGCCTGGTGCCAGCCCGAAGGGGATGCCTTCGTGGTGGGTATAGAATTTATTAATAAAGAAGATATATTTCTTGCCCGAATGGTTGAGCAAATCTGCCATATCGAGCATTATAAAAAGGAGATGCTGGAGAAGGAAGGCAGAAACCTGACCAGCAAACAGGCGGCCACCGAGTGGATCAGCAAGTTTGCCAGGATGTTTCCCAATCCCTGATTGAACGGCTTGTCTGGTAAATGAATTTTAAATAATTTAAAGAGTTTGATGGGGAATTATTATGGCGTCGACAGTTGATGAATTGACAGTAAATTATACCGAGAACGGTGCCCTGGTGGTGAAAGAACTGGACAAGGTGATCCTGACTAAGGGCGCCTGGTCGACTGTGATCTTCAAATATCAGGACCTGGACAGAAAGAAAAATGAGTATGGCCCGGTTAAATTTACCATTCGGCGTTACCAGAAGCGGGAAGGTGAATACAAACCCAAGTCCAAGTTTACCGTTTCCAGCCTTGATCAGGCCAAGAAGGTGATCGAGGCCCTGCAAAAATGGATTGCCGAGGAAGAAAAATAGCCTCTGCTCAGTCGACCTGTTGGTACATCACCCGGGGAAGTGATAAGGCCTTAAAATATTTCTTCCCCTCTTCTATAAAGTATTTGTTTCCCGCCAGATAGACGTGGCTGTTGGCCAGACCGGCTTGTTCGCTGCCGAGGCGGGCGAGTTGCCCGGAAAATTCCCTTTTTCCCGCGTCGCTCTCCAGCCCCTGAGGGATGGTCAGGCCGGCGTATTGCAGGCTGTCAAACGCATCGGCCCATGCCCGACACTGGTTTTGCATGTAGTGTGTGTGATTACCGGATGTGAACCAGTACAGATAGACGTGTTCGGTATGGGCAAGTGTGAGGGCGTGTTCGGCAAGACTTTTGATGGGTGCAAAGCCGGTGTCCATGGCCAGCAGAATCAGAGGATTGGTGGCGTCATCGTCCAGAATAAAATCCCCTAGCGGGCCCTCGATCCTGATTTCATCGCCCTGTTTGAGCTGGTTGAAGACAACACGACTAAACTCGTCACCGTCCGAATTTGAAATATGCAACTGGATGTTCATGTCATCGCAGGGGCAACTGGCTATCGGCAGAGTCTTGCTGAGTGCGTTATTGAGATGCAGAGTGGCCTGTTGACCCGCCAGAAAGCGCAGGCGTTTGGTGCGTGGGGTTTTCAGGTTGAGGATTTGCACCGTATCATCGGCCGGTTCGATCTTTTTGACCTTTGCCGTGATGTCCTGCACGGGGATATCGTTGGTATTACCGGCCTCGTCCGCCTCGATGACGATATCGGTCAGCGCCGTGTTGCAGCACATCAGGATATAGTTGCGGTTTTTTTCCGCTTCCGTGAAGCTGTAATCATGGGGGCGGGTTTTGCTGACCTGGCCGCTGAGTAATCTTGCCTTGCATTTGCCGCAGTTACCGTTACTGCAACCGTAATTTAGCGCAAATCCCGCGCTCAGGCCTGCTTCCAGCAGGGTGTTGGTACCTTCAACAAGATACTCATGTTGACTGGGCAGTAGCTGTACCTGGGCGGTCATAAGTCTGAGCATGGTGTCTTGTACCAGTAGTTGATGAGAGGGGGAAACCAGTTCACTCGTTTTTGGTAACTCGCTTTCCAGCCAGCGGCTTAATTGTTGCAATATATCCTTTGCCTCAGGCCCGCTGTTCGCAGAGAGCGTGTGCAACTTTGTCTTGAGTTTGTGGATCAGGAAGGCGAAGTTGCTCAGGTCCAGTTTGGCCAGCGCCAGTTCATCGGCCAGCACGGAGGCACGCGCCAGCAGGCTTTGTTTATCGGAGGGCAAGGGCAGACGATTTCTGGCCTTGTGGCGGGAGCGCTCGATAATTTCCTCTACCCTGTCGAGCATCGCGGTATCTTCAATGATGGCCTGCGGATAGAGTTGACTCAATTCGGTCAGATTGACCTTGCCCTCAAAGCTGGTGATCTCGCCATCCTGTACGCGTTTTTGCAGTTTACCGCGTGTTGTACCCACCAGTCGGGCCGCGCGGGACAAGGATAAGAGTCTGGGCATGCTGTAAGCTAACCTCGTTATGTTTGCCATTCAGGCGGATCCGCAGGCTGTTGCCGGGATCTCAAGTTTGACTGGCCGATAACCGATAAAAGAGCTATAAATTTGAGAGTATAGTCACGGCAGTCATACCTATATTTATATAATAAACCACCCGGATTACTATATATTGACATTTTATATGTGCGGGTTTTATGGGGTGCCAGTTGATGGCCAGAGTAATGTGTAAATTCAGTTAAGACAGTGTGAGCATGAACAGAAGATCTTTTCTCAAAAAGTTATCGGCGAGTATTTTGTTGAGCGGGGGGATGGCCGGCTGGCAGGCTGTACTTGCCGCGGATGGGATGTTTGTTATTCCGCAAAAACGGCCGTTTGGCATGGTTGGTCTCAATCTCGATGAGTACATCAAGGACGGTCTGCACAAGACCAGGGATTTTGATCGGGCCTATGCCGATGATGTGTTATTGAATAAAAACATGGTCGGGATCCTTGGGTCGACAGCCAACCGGCTGACACGTCTGCAACGCCTGGTCGGCTATGCCAATTTCAATCTGCTGGGTTTTGACGACGCGCTAAAATACGCCAGTGGTTATTCTCAGGTCGGTGAGTTTACC
>JAHEDB010000223.1:0-3708 GCA_024641465.1 Chromatiales bacterium
TCTAATGGCAGTTGCAGACTCGGTTCGATTTCCTGCGCGAGCTCATAACCGAGGTAGACAAACCAGCCACCAGTGAACGGCAGGTCCGTTTCGCAAAACAGGTGGTCAATCGCCGCCTGTTGCCAGGCGATATCAAGATTGGACAGAAAGTCAGTATTGCTATCACCAGGCCATTTTTGCAGCCGGCTGAGGGGAAAGCCCATCAGGATGTCGTAGCGATCCTGGGGAGGCTGCCGGCCCGCCTCAGGCACTGTCCTGGAAGTACTGGCCAGCAGATAGGGATAACGTGCCGGATTGAGTTGGTGCAGGTCGGACAGATCCAGCAAGCTGTCCCATTTCCGGATGATAGTCGACTTATCTGACATCACCGTGGCCATGGCATCGATTCCGCTGACTCAGGAAAGGCCTAGCGGCCCTTCCTCAATCCGGTTTCTTCATAACCAGGGTGCCATTGGTACCACCAAAACCGAAGGAATTGGACATCGCGATATCAATCTTCATCTGACGTGCGGTGCCAGGCACGAAATCAAGGTCACAGGCAGGGTCCGGCGTCTGGATATTGATGGTCGGCGGCGCCACCTGGTCGCGGATCGCCAGGGCGGTGAATATCGCCTCGATTCCACCGGCTGCCCCCAGCAAATGGCCTGTCATGGATTTTGTCGAACTCATGGGAATCTTGTAGGCATTGGCGCCAAAAGCCCCTTTTGCGGCCTGTACCTCGGCAGCATCACCTGCGGGAGTGGACGTGCCATGGGCATTAATATAGTTGACCTGCTCCGGGTTGATACCGGCATTACGCATCGCAGCCTGCATACAGCGAGCGGCCCCTTCACCGCCCTCGGAAGGAGAAGTCATATGATAAGCATCACCACTCATGCCATAACCAATTACTTCAGCATAGATTTTGGCACCGCGTTTTTTCGCCATTTCATATTCTTCCAGCACCACCACACCGGCACCATCGCTGAGCACAAAGCCGTCACGCTCTTTATCCCAGGGGCGGCTGGCAGTTTCGGGATCATCGTTACGGTCGGACAGGGCTCGAGCAGCACAGAAGCCCCCAAGCCCCAGAGGGGTGGTCGCCATTTCGGCGCCACCGGCAATCATGACGTCGGCATCTCCGTATTCAATCATACGGGCCGCATCACCAATACTGTGGGTCGCGGTAGCGCAGGCCGTGACAATGGCGATATTCGGGCCCTTAAAGCCATAACGAATCGACAGGTTACCGGAGATCATATTGATAATGGTCGCAGGAATCAGGAAGGGAGAAAACTTTCTAGGTCCACCCTTCTGCCATGCCTCGTAGTTTTTTTCGATCGTCGTTAAACCACCAATACCTGAGCCGATGGCCACGCCGATACGATGCGCATTGGCCTCGGTCGCAACAATACCGGAATCTTCCACGGCCTCGATCCCGGCGGCGATGCCGTAATGGATAAAGGGGTCCATCTTGCGGGCATCCTTGACCGACATAATGGTGGAGACATCGAAGCCTTTGATCGAACCACCGAACCGGGTCGGAAATTCGCTGACATCAAAATGGGTCAGGGGTGCAATACCACTCTTACCCGCCAGGATACCTTCCCAGGATGATTTCACATCCAGTCCCAACGGTGAAAGCATACCGACTCCGGTAATCACTACGCGACGCTTAGCCAAGGAGGCCTCCTCAATTCAGGACAATAAAAACAAAAGGCCGCATCGACAAAATGCTGATGCGGCCAGGTTTAACTTCGAACAACCGATTAACTGGCGTTTGAATTAATGTAGTTAATCGCCTGTTGAACAGTCGTAATCTTTTCGGCTTCTTCATCAGGAATTTCGGTATCAAATTCCTCTTCCAAGGCCATCACCAATTCAACGGTATCCAGTGAATCGGCACCCAGATCATCGACGAAAGAAGCATCGTTTTTCACTTCGTCTTCTTTCACCCCTAATTGTTCAATCACAATCTTTCTTACGCGTTCTTCAACACTGCTCATGCGGTTTAATCCTCCGGTTATCTAAATTCAACACGAACGCCATGTGCCGGTATTGTATTGAATTATCGGCAAGGTTGCCAACTTCAATCTACTACTAGTACACAACGTTTCTGTGTATGGGTCGATCTAATCACTCACTTATACAGAGTGATTAAAATGTATTCATGCCATGTACATGCCACCATTGACATGCAAGGTCTCGCCTGTGATGTAGGCGGCGCCGGGTGAAGCCAAAAAGGCCACGGCACTGGCGATCTCTTCCGGCTGGCCAAGACGGTTCAAGGGTATCTGACCTAACAGGGCATCTCGAGCCGCTTCAGGCAGTGCACGGGTCATATCCGTATCGATAAAGCCCGGAGCCACAACATTCACGGTAATATTGCGTGAACCGACTTCCCGGGCCAGGGCCTTGCTAAACCCCATCAGGCCGGCCTTGGCGGCGGCATAGTTGGTTTGACCGGCATTGCCGGAGGCACCCACCACCGAGGCAATGCTAATAATACGGCCTTTTCGGGCCTTGGTCATTTGTTTCAGACAGGCCTTGGTAACACGAAATGCCGAACTGAGGTTGGTATTGATAATATCCTCCCATTCCTCGTCTTTCATCCGCATTAGCAAATTATCGCGGGTAATACCGGCATTGTTGACCAGAATACTGGGGGCGCTGAACTTTTCTTCAATCTTTTTCACGCCATCGGTGATGCTGGCCTGATCGGTGACATTCATACACAGACCCATGCCGTTGATTCCTTCAGCCGCCAGATAATCGCTGATCGCCTGGGCGCCTTTGTCCGATGTGGCGGTACCGACAACCGTGGCACCTGCTTTACCCAGGGCCAGGGCGATACACTTGCCGATTCCACGGCTGGCGCCGGTGATCAGGGCTACTTCGTTTTCCAGGGTCATAATGTCGTCCTCTTTATTCTTTTTGTCAGTTCTTTTTTATTGAACCCACTCACACTATGCAGAGAGGGCAGCCGCCAGGGTATCGGGATCATAAACCGGCAGGGCATTCATTGTCTTGACAATACGTTTATTGAGCCCCACCAGCACCTTGCCCGGACCGGACTCGATAACGGTCTCGACACCCCTGGCGTGCATGGCTTCAATGACCTCGACCCAACGCACAGGTTGATAGAGCTGTCGAACCAGGGCATCGCGAATCGCCCCGGCATCGGTGGGTGCCACTACGTCGACATTGTTAATCACCGCAATCTCGGGCGACTTGATATCGATCAAGGCCAGTCGCTTGGCCAGTTCATCGGCCGCCGGTCTCATCAGGGAACAGTGGGATGGGACGCTGACTGGCAGGACCAGCGCCCGCTTGGCGCCCTTGTCCTTGGCGATCACCGTGGCCCGTTCTACCGCGGCCTTATCACCCGCCACCACGACCTGGCCCGGGGAATTAAAATTTACCGCCTCGACTACCGCCCCTTGCGCGGCCTCGGCACAGACGCTTCTGACAATATCATCATCCAGGCCCAGTACAGCCGCCATGGCACCGCTACCGGCCGGGACGGCCTGTTGCATCAATTTACCACGCTCTGATACCAGGCGAATCGCATCGGCAAAACCCAGACTGCCCGAGCAGACCAGTGCAGTATATTCTCCGAGACTATGACCTGCCATCAGCGCAGGCACTGCCCCGCCCGATGCCTGCCACACACGCCAGGCGGCCACATCGGCCGCGAGCATAGCAGGCTGGGTATTGATGGTTTGGTTA
>JAHEDB010000223.1:3718-4741 GCA_024641465.1 Chromatiales bacterium
GTAGCGACACCCGCCGCCAGCATGGCGGGCTGGGTGATGTCGGTGGAATTGAGCTTTTCCTCTGGGCCTGACTGTACTAATTGCCAAAGGTCGTAGCCTAAGGCATCCGAGGCTTCTTTATAGGTTGATTGAACCAGACTGTTGGCACCGGCCAGGGCCGCGAGCATACCGACGGATTGAGAACCTTGGCCGGGAAATATAAAAGCAATAGACATCGTTACACCTTAGTCATTTTTTACATGGTTACCAGGGCAGAACCCCAGGTAAAACCGCCACCGAAGGCCTCAAACAATACCGTCTCACCCGGTTTGATACGCCCGTCTCGCATAGCGATATCGAATGCCAGAGGGATGGAAGCGGCTGAAGTATTACCGTGCTCATGCACAGTCACGACAACATGGTCCATGGACATACTGAGTTTTTTGGCAGTAGCAGAAATTATACGAATATTGGCCTGATGCGGTACCAGCCAGTCAATATCAGATTTTTTCAGATTATTCGCTGCAAGGGTCTCATCGACGATACGACCGAGGGTATTTACGGCCATCTTGAAGACCTCATTGCCCTTCATCTCCATGAAGGCCTCTCCTGCCTTGAGTTTCTGGTAGTTTTCCGAGATCCCGGCGGGGACCGTCAACAGATCACGATACTGACCATCGGCATGTAAATGGGTTGAGAGGATGCCGGGGGTGTCACTGGTAGTCAGGACAACCGCACCAGCCCCGTCACCAAACAATACACAGGTGCCACGATCCTTCCAGTCAACGATGCGTGACAGGGTCTCGGCACCCACCACCAGGGCATTTTTGGCCTTACCGGTCTTGATGAACATATCCGCCATGCCCAGCGCATAGACGAAGCCGGTACACACGGCCTGGATGTCAAAGGCCGGACAGCCGTGAATATCGAGTCGTTGTTGTAACAGACAGGCCGTGCTGGGAAAGATGCGATCCGCCGTGGTCGTCGCGACGATGATCAGATCAATATCCTTGGGCTTTAAACCAGCGGCATCCAGGGCATTGC
>JAHEDB010000224.1 GCA_024641465.1 Chromatiales bacterium
GGGCCGCATCAAGGGTGTGCGCAAGAAGCTCTCGCAGGAACTCGGTTTCCTCGTGCCGCCGGTGCATATCCGTGACAATCTCGATCTCACCCCCACCGCTTATCGCATTACCCTGATGGGCGTCACCGTCGGCGAGGCCGAGGTCTATCCGGATCGGGAAATGGCGATCAATCCCGGTCAGGTGTTCGGCAAGTTACAAGGTATTGAAGGCCATGACCCGGCGTTTGGTCTGGAGGCGGTGTGGATCGAGGCATCGCATCGCGATCAGGCCCAGACCATGGGCTATACCGTGGTCGATGCCAATACCGTGATCGCCACGCATCTCAGTCAATTGATCCAGAGTCACGCCTATGAACTGCTCGGTCACGAGGAGGTGCAGCATATCCTCGATCAACTGGCCAAGGTGGCGCCGAAACTGGTGGAAAATCTGGTGCCCGAGACCCTCACCCTGGGGGTCATCGTCAAGGTGCTGCAAGGTCTGCTCGAGGAAGGGGTCTCGATCCGCGATATCCGTTCGATTGCCGAAACCTTGGCGGAACACGGTAGCCGCAGTCAAGAGCCTGACGTGCTGCTGGCCTCGGTGCGTGTCGCCCTGGCCCGGTCAATTATCCAGCAAATCAATGGCATGGCGACCGAGGTCCCGGTCATTACCCTGGCCCCTGAGCTGGAACAGTTGTTGCATCACACCCTGCAGGCCTCTGACGGGATTGGTGGAGGCGTTGAACCGAGCCTCGCGGAACGCTTGCATGAGGCCTTGATGGAAAGCGCCAGGGCGCAGGAGACCTCCGGTCACCCCGCCATTCTGCTGGTACCGGCCATTCTGCGCAGCATGTTGTCCCGCTTTGTAAGACATACCATCCCCAGTATGTATGTCCTGTCTTACAACGAGATTCCAAGCGACAAGCAGATCCGGATTGTCGCCACCGTCGGCCAGGCCACTGCGGCGGCCTGAGCAAACACATGAGAGGCAAACCTTTGCCGATGCATGACATGGTTATGAGGAAATTATGAAGATACAACGTTTTTTTGCCGCCGATATGCGTCGTACCATTCTCAAGGTCCGTGAAACCATGGGCCCGGATGCGGTGATATTGTCAAACAAACGTGTTGAAGGCGGTATCGAGATCGTCGCGGCCATCGATTACGACGACAGCCTGCTGGCAAAAAACACCCAGGCGAGTGTAGCGGAAACCGAACTGGTGACCGAGGCGGAGCCCGCCGCTGAAACTGAAATGGATTTCAGCGAAGAAAAACCGGCATCACGCGAAGAGATCTGGAATGACGTCAGACTCAGCCGGCATATCCCGGAACCGGTGGTCAGAAAAACGGTCAAAGAAAGGACAGTCAACACCAAGACCCGCCTCGATACCTCTTACATAAATAAACAGGAAGAACCGGCCATCACCGAAATGCGCGGTGAACTCAAGTCATTACGTGGCTTGCTGGTCAATCAACTGTCCGGTCTGGCCTGGGGCAATGAAACCCATTTCCATCCGCTGCGGGCGCGCATGTTGCAGCGACTTATCGGCCTTGGTTTGAGCCCGGCACTGGCGCGCAATATCGCCGAGCAGGTCAAGGAGAGTGAAGATTTTGAACACAACTGGCGCATGGCGCTGGGTGAGTTGTCACACCGTCTGCCGGTGCAAAATGATGACATTATTGAACAGGGTGGCATCGTCGCCCTGGTCGGCGCCACCGGGGTCGGCAAGACCACCACCATTGCCAAATTGGCGGCTCGTTACATTTTGCGACACGGAAAGGGTAAGGTTGCGCTGATTTCGACCGATAATTATCGTGTCGGCGCCCACGAGCAACTCAAGAGTTATGCCCGGATTATGGGTGCGCCAATACGCATTGCGGCTGACCTGCAAGAGTTACAGGACGCCTTGCGCAAGTTTAGCGACAAGTCATTGGTCTTGATCGATACCGCGGGGATGAGTCAGCGAGATATGCAATTGAACGAACAATTAACCATGCTCCAGCAGGGCGCCCGCCAGGTGCAGACCTATCTGGTGATGGCGACCAACAGTCAGCGTGGCGTGTTGAGTGATGTGGCGCGGGGTTTCAGGCAAATCAATCTCGCAGGGTGCATCCTGACCAAGGCGGATGAGACCACCAGCCTCGGCGGCGCCCTGTCGGTGGCGGTCGAAAATGAATTACCCATCGCGTATTTCAATGATGGACAGAAGGTGCCGGAGGATATTCACCCGGCGCGTGCGCACAGCCTGGTGAGCCGGGCTGTATCGATCATGCAACACCTGGCAGGTGGATCGGCACATGAAGATTCACTCTCCCTGGCACTGGGCGGCATGGTGGCGCAGGTGCATGGTTGATATGACAAGAGATAATCAGGCGGCCGGACTCAAACGTATGCTTAAACCTCATCCAGTACAGGTTATCGCCGTCACCGGCGGCAAGGGCGGTGTCGGCAAGACCAATGTCTCGGTCAATCTGGCCATGGCGGCGGCAGCGGCCGGCAAGGATGTGGTGTTGTTTGATGCGGATTTGGGTCTGGCGAATATCGACGTGATGCTGGGTATTTATCCCAAGCACACCCTGCGTGATGTGATCGAGGGGGATCTGACCCTCGAGGAGATCATTATCGAAGGACCTGCTGGGATTAAGATCATTCCGGCATCCTCCGGCATCAAGGATATGGCGCAACTCTCCCCCATGCAACACGCCGGTCTGATCCAGGCCTTCAGTGAATTGAGCATGAATATCGATATGTTGATCGTCGATACGGCGGCGGGTATCTCCGACAGCGTAATCAGTTTTTGCCGCGCCTCACAGGAGGTGATCATGGTGGTGTGTGATGAGCCGGCATCGTTGACCGATGCCTATGCCCTGATCAAGTTACTCAACCGTGAACACGGCATGCAGCGCTTTCATATCCTCAGCAATATGGCGAAGAGTGCACAGCAGGGCCGGCATGTTTATGACAGCATCGTCAAGGTCACGGACCGCTTTCTGGATGTGACCCTGGATTATATCGGCCACATTCCGTATGACGAATACGTACTGAAGGCCGTCAGGAAACAACGCGCCGTGGTTGAGGCCTTCCCGCGCAGCAAGGCCGCGACCGCTTACAAGACACTGGCCGATAAGGTAGGTAAATGGCCGATACAACGTATGGCTGGCGGCCATCTGGAATTTTTTGTCGAACGCCTGGTGCAGGGACAAATGCAAAATAACAAACTGGAGGCAATGCCATGAATGGTCTGGCCATGTATGCAGCAACTCAACCCGCCACTTACACCGAAACGGTTGAGCAACACGCTTCCCTGGTGAAGCGAATCGCCTGTCATCTGATCAATCGTCTGCCGGCCAGTGTGCAACTGGAAGACCTGATACAGGCCGGGATGATCGGACTGCTGGAGGCGGCGCGCAATTATGACGAGTGCCAGGGCGCCAGTTTTGAAACCTACGCAGGTATCCGCATCCGTGGGTCTATGCTGGATGAGATTCGCAAAAATGACTGGGCGCCCCGTTCAGTCCACCGCAAGGCGCGGATGGTGGCCGAGGCGGTACGCGAAATTGAAAACGATGTCGGTCGCGATGCCCGTGATACGGAGATTGCCGATACCCTGGAGATGTCGTTGCCGGAGTATTACAAAATTTTACAGGACAACAGTTATCACAAGGTACTCAGTTTTGAGGACCTGGGGATCGGCGATGAATCCATTCTGGAAACCATGTCAGACAATGCCCCCGGCATCCTTGATGGTTTGCAACGCGAGGATATGCAGCGGCTGTTATCCGATGCCATTGCCACTTTGCCGGAACGTGAGCGGCTGGTGATGGCCCTGTATTATGACGAAGAGCTGAATTTACGTGAAATTGGTGCGGTCATGGGCGTCAGTGAATCCCGCGTCAGTCAAATCCACAGCCAGGCAGTGATTCGACTCCAGGCCCGCCTGGGCCATCGTCTCGGTAGTGATAATTAAATATTTTTACCCGCAAGCCGATACCTATTTTATAGGCTTGTCCCTCACAGTCTTGTGTGAGCGGACAGGTGCCGACGATGCGGCAATTCTTGGGCATGATAATGGAGGAACGTCGTGGATACGAACATGAAAATCCTTATAGTGGACGACTTTTCCACCATGAGGCGAATTATTAAAAATCTGCTGAACGATCTTGGCTTTATGAATATCGTTGAGGCGGATGATGGTAATACTGCACTGCCCGTGCTGAAAAAAGGCGGCATCGACTTTCTGGTCACAGACTGGAATATGCCTGGCATGACCGGTATTGAGCTCCTCAGGCTGGTCCGTGCCGACGACAAGCTGAATTCATTGCCGGTACTCATGGTAACCGCGGAACAAAAACGCGAACAAATTGTGGAAGCAGCGGAGGCGGGGGTCAATGGTTATATTGTCAAACCCTTTACCGCGGTAACCCTCAAGGAAAAAATGAGCAAGATCTTTGACCGTGTAGGCGGATAAGCAGGATGACACGATGCTCGAAGAAAATGTCCTGATATCTGACGACAATATTGCGCGTAGCAAGGATCTGTTGGCCTGTCTTGAACGAGGTGATGAAAACGGCGCCCGCGAGATACTGGATGAGCTGACCCGTATCCGTGAAACCGAACTGTATAAGGAAATGGGCAAGCTGACCCGTGAGTTGCACGACTCCATTATGGCCTTTGGCAAGGACGATGCCCTGATTAATCTTGCCAAGGAAGATATCCCGGATGCACGCTCCCGTCTGCGGCATGTGATCAAAATGAC
>JAHEDB010000225.1 GCA_024641465.1 Chromatiales bacterium
ACCGAATCGGAAGTCCCTGATCCGTATTACGGTGGACCGAAAGGTTTTGAGGTCGTATTTGATATGGTCGAACATGCTGCCCGGGGCTTATTGCAGGATATACAAAACCGACATCTCAAATGAATTTCACGCGTTTATTGAATAACGAAACCGGTAAAATAAACGGCATCAACCACTTCCTCACCGGTTGCATCCGTCATCACCTGCTGAATGGCTTTCAGGGTCGTTTCACGTAAATGTTCTTTCCCCTGCGGTGTTTTGATTTCTGTTACCGACTGTCCGCTTAGTAGCATTATCATGGCATGGCGGATCGCGGGCATGTGTTTTTCAATAATCGGTTGGGCTAGCGGTTGGCCATACTGAAGTTGTGCGTTGACCTGTAAAAACCGTACTACATCACCTTCTTCCACGTTCACCACCAGCGCTGGCTCAAGTTTGAGGTAAAGCTTTTGTGCCTCACCCGGTGTAGCGGGTTTTGGTGGAGGGGTGGAGGCAAATGCGGTCGGGTTAGCGATTACACAGAATATAAATAATGTAGTGATTATGTGCTTTAACATAGATTTTCCGCTTGATTGCCAATGAGACATACAATTGTATATCGGCCTGTATAGGCAGTGATTTAGCGGTAATCCTTAAATTAGGACAACAAAAAAGGAGCTTACGCTCCCTTTTTGTTGATGAGATAAATTCCTCAATCCAGTCGGACTGGGGGATCCTTGGTTTCAACCTGGATGAGTGTAGGCTTGTTTTCCTTTGGCTTATCAGCCACCTGGCCAAAATCACTGGTGGCAGGACCAGAACTTGTTACCCTGGCTGGTTGCTGTTGTGCGGGTGAAGGCGTGGCTGCCGGAGTGGGGGCAATCTGGCTAACCTTGTCACTGCCATTGCCTCTAGATTCGGTAGCTGTCTGTCCGGCAGGCCTCTCTGCCGGTGCCTTGATATTGTTATCGGTTGACTGTGTGGCAGCCGGCTGTTGTCTTGCCGGGGAAGAGGTTGTTGACGCAGCACTCGTGTCCACCGCCTTGTTTGTTGGCTGTGGTCGATGGTCTGTATTATTGTTTACCTCTGGGACGGACTCATTACTGCTCTGGCCTTTATCCTGTGATTCACCACCGGCCTGACGTGATTCATCCTGAGGACGTCGACGGCGATTATTACCACGACGACCACGCCGTTGGTTGTTACCGCTGGCGGATTGATTGGCACGTGTGTTTTGCCCGCTATCCTGTTTGGCGGCATCATTGACTGCCTGGTCAGGTTTGGGGGATTCAACCTTTTCCTGGTTTTGTGTCTGTGCGGTGTTTTGTGGTCGGCGTGGCTGTTGAGCTCGGCGTGGCTGCTGCGGTTTGTTACGGGTCTGCTGTGGGCGAGGTTTACTCGGCGTGCGTTGTTGCGTAGTGCGTTGCGGCTGAGCCTTTTGTTTGGGTTTTTCACCACTGCCGAACAGTGTCTGGAACAGACGCGTTACCAGACCAGGACCGGCTGTTTGGGCCGGACGGGGTGTCGCAGGAGGCAGCGCTTTGACAGCCGGTTCCTCGGACGCCTGGCGTGCGGAAGACGCCTGAAAACTTTCTAACAGGACTTCAGGAGTACCGGCAATGGCGTAACTCGCGGTTTTGCTATCAGCACCACTGTCACCCTCACGGATTCGTTCCACTACATAGTGAGGTGTTTCCAAATGGGGATTGGGGATCAGCAGAACCTGTACCTTTTGCCGCTGTTCAATCGCTGAGATCACTTCGCGTTTCTCGTTGAGCAGGAAAGTCGCTGCATCAACCGGTGTCTGGGCAAGTACGCGACTGGTTTTGTCTTTCATCGCCTCTTCTTCAATCACACGCAGGATTGACAAGGAGAGCGATTCGATACTACGAATCGTACCCTGACCGCTACAGCGCGGGCAACTGAACTGGCTTGATTCACCCAGCGATGGGCGCAGGCGCTGGCGAGACATCTCCAGCAGACCGAAACGTGAGATCCGGCCAATCTGGACTCGGGCACGATCCATTTTTAACGCCTCACGCAGGCGGTTTTCCACCTCACGCTGGTTGCGGGCAGGTGTCATATCGATGAAGTCGATCACGACCAGACCACCGAGGTCACGCAAGCGTAATTGGCGGGCGATTTCATCTGCCGCCTCCAGGTTGGTGTTGAGTGCGGTCTCTTCGATATCGCCACCCTTGGTGGCCTTGGATGAGTTGATATCAATCGAGATCATCGCCTCGGTATGGTCGATAACGATCGCCCCGCCAGAAGGCAGTCGGACTTCACGCTGGAAGGCCGATTCGATCTGTGATTCAATCTGGTAGCGTGTAAATAAAGGCACCGGGTCGGTATAAAATTTAATCTTGTTCAGGTTATGTGGCATGACCTGGGCCATGAAATCCCGCGCCTTGTTATAGATTTGTTGCTCGTCAACGATAATTTCGTTGATGTCGTTGCGGAAATAGTCGCGGATGGCGCGGGTAATCAGATTGCTTTCCTGATAGATCAGGAAGGGCGCCGCACGTTGCTGGGAAGCCTCATCAATCGAGGTCCATAGCTGGAGCAGATAATCCAAGTCCCACTGCAACTCATCGACGTTTTTGCCAACACCAGCGGTGCGCAGGATTAGTCCCATGTCTTCCGGGATATTGAGGCCGCTAAGTGCATCGCGGGCCTCACTACGGTCTTCTCCCTCTATACGGCGGGAGACGCCACCGGCCCGGGGATTATTCGGCATCAGGACCAGATATCGACCGGCCAGGCTGATAAAGGTCGTCAGGGCTGCGCCCTTGTTACCCCGTTCTTCCTTACCGATCTGGACAACAATATCCTGACCTTCATTAAGGACTTCCTTGATGTTGATACGCCCGCTCAGATCGACATCTTTTTTGAAGTAGATGCGGGAGATTTCCTTGAGGGGTAAAAAGCCATGACGCTCAGCGCCGTAATCGACAAAGGCCGCTTCAAGGCTGGGCTCGATACGGGTAATGCGACCTTTATAGATATTGGATTTCTTGGATTCCCTGTGAGTGGTTTCAATATCCAGATCGTATAGCACCTGGCCATCCACCATCGCGACACGCAACTCTTCCGGCTGAGTTGCGTTAAACAACATTCTCTTCATTTTAAAAACCTTTTATCCGCGGCGCTCAACCGCTTCCCTTATGGGACTAGCGGGTTCACCAGACCTTACTATCGTCTACAGGTCAAACTGGTTTGTGACCGAGTCGAATATGTATATGTTTCGGGTCTGCCCGCCATGATCCTATTTCGGGTCGATGGGAGCGCTGTTATTCCCTTTGGTGTTCGGGTGATAAGCTTTGTGAGTAGATACCCGGAACAGCCACCGTGTCTTTTCATACCTCTCCAACAAGATATTGGAGGAGAGGACATAAAACCGTAATCTTCATGTGCCTGGATTGTTAGCCTGTTTTTGTTGAGGCCATACTATATTATGGCCAGGCCATGAAGTGACTATATCAGTGATTCTCCGGGGCATCAATCTCCCGCAGATACTGATAACATAGAGAATATATGGAAAATACTACAGAAAACAAGACCGTAGCCGTGAAAATGGTAGAAATAGATGCGGACCAGGCTGGTCAACGGATCGATAATTTCCTTTTAGCCCGTTTGAAAGGGGCCCCCAAGAGCCTTATCTACCGGATCCTGCGCAAGGGCGAGGTCAGGGTCAACAAGGGGCGTATTAAAGCGGATTACCGCCTTCAGGCTGGAGATATGGTCAGAATCCCTCCCGTCAGGCTCGGAGAACCGGCCTCAGACAGCCGGCCGGCAGAGCGGGATCTGAACCGGATCGAACAGAGCATCATTTATGAAGACAAACGCCTGTTGATAATTAATAAGCCAAGTGGGTTTGCGGTTCATGGGGGGAGTGGCCTGAGTTATGGCGTTATTGAGGCCCTCAGGGCCTTGCGTCCCGAGGCGCCCTTTCTGGAATTGGTCCACCGGTTGGATCGGGAAACATCCGGCTGCCTGATCATCGCCAAAAAGCGCAGCGCTCTGCGTCTGTTACATGAATTATTACGCGGCAATCAGGTCGATAAACAGTATCTGACGCTGGTGAGGGGGGGGTGGGGTGGTGGCGATCGCCGCATCGAGGCCCCCTTACGCAAAAATACCTTACGTTCCGGTGAGCGCATGGTGATCGTCAGTGAGGACGGCAAAGCGGCTCGTAGCCTGTTTCGCCCAATATCCACCAGTTCACAGGCAAGCCTGATGCAGATCAAGCTGGATACCGGCCGTACGCATCAGATCCGTGTTCATGCGGCCCACAGTGGCTACCCGATTGCCGGTGATGAGAAGTATGGTGATGAGGTATTTAACGCCAGCATGAAGGCACACGGTTTGAAGCGGTTGTTTCTGCATGCGGTGAGTTTGAAGTTCACTATGCCCGATGATGGGCAAAATATTGTGATTACAGCGCCCTTACCTACCGAGCTTAATAATGTCTTGCAGAAACTGGACTTGAGGTACCAACTTGCAACATAAAGTTATTGTCTTCGACTGGGATGGCACCCTGATGGATTCCGAGGCGCGTATTGTGGCCTGTATGCAGGCAGCCATTGCGGATCTGGAAATGTCGGTCCGATCCGTTGAACAAATTCGCAATATCATTGGCCTGGGACTGCGGGAATCGGTGGTCACGCTGTTTAATGATTTGTCTGATGCGGAGTATCGTGCGTTGGTGGATCGCTATCGATA
>JAHEDB010000226.1 GCA_024641465.1 Chromatiales bacterium
TACCGAAGCCGCCCGGCAGTTCACAGCCCTGTCGGGCCAGGCCAGTTCCGCCCTGCGTACCGAATTGCAATTGCGGGCCGCCGCCGCCATGGCCCGCGCCAATCTGATACCCCAGGCACGCGAAACCCTGAGTACCTCGGAAATACAGAAAAACAACCCTCACCAGGTCTTTCTCTATCGCCTGAGCGAAGCCCACCTCGCCATTGCCGAGCGGCGACCGGCCGATATATTTAACTTTTTAAAGCAACCACCACCAAAAACCAAAAAAATCTACATCGCGGAACACCACAAGCTGCGCGCCGATGCCTTTACCATGCAGGGTAACCGCCTTGAAACTGCCCGCGAACTGGTGATACGCGAACGCTATCTTGCCGACCCCGCGATTATTGCCGCCAATCAACGTGCGATCTGGGACGCCCTGGCCACCATGTCTCCCCGCGCCCTGGAACAGCTTCGTACCGCCCCACCACCCGATCAACTCAGTGGCTGGATGCACCTGGTACAAATCGCCAAGACCTTTCAACTCGATCCGACCAAACTGAAAAACGAGATGCAACGCTGGCGTCAGTATTACCCCAAGCACCCGGCCAGCGCTGAAATTCTCAACGGCCTGTCGACCCGCAGCCTGGATGACGTCACCCACCCCAGCCGCATCGCCCTGTTACTGCCCCTCAGCAGTAAATTTGCGGCCGCCGCCGAAGCCGTGAGGGATGGATTTCTGGCCGCCTATTACTCCACCGGAGGACACAAGGTAGAGTCTATTCAGGTTTATGATGTCGGTGATGACCCCTCGGCCGTGATCGATGTCTACGACAAAGCCATCAGTGGCGGCGCCCAGTTTGTGGTCGGCCCACTGGATAAAGAGGCAGTCACCAAACTCATGAATCATGAACCCTTGCCGGTACCCACCCTGGCATTGAACTATGCGATCGAAGACAACAAGTCACCCAACAATCTCTATCAGTTTGGTCTGTCACCGGAAGAGGAAGCCCGCCAGATTGCCGAGCGCACCTGGATGGATGGTTACGTCAACGCCGCGGCGATTGTCCCCACCGGCACCTGGGGTGAACGCGTGTTTGCCGCCTTCAAGGAACACTGGGAACTGATGGGCGGACACATCGTCGTATCCCAGGCCTATGATCCCAGCAAGAGCGATTTCACCGCGCCATTGCAAGCCATGCTCGATATCAATGACAGCCAGGCGCGTTATCAAAAAGTCTCCAACGTATTAAAGGAGAACGTCAAATTTACCCCGCGCCGGCGCAAGGACATCGACTTTATCTTTCTGGCCGCCTTTCCCGAACAGGCCCGCGCCATTCGTCCGCAGTTAAAGTTTTTTCACGCCGCCGAAGTGCCGGTGTATTCCACCTCGCACATCTTCACTGGTAACCTCAATCAGGAGAAGGACCGTGACATGGATGGCATGATATTCGGCGACATGCCCTGGGTGCTGGCGGAAACCACCTCGCACCGCAGCCTGCGCACCGATATTGAAAAAGACATTTCCGCCGCTGGCAACAGCTTTCAACGACTCTATGCCATGGGTATCGACGCCTTTAATATCCTCGGCGCCCTGCGGCCATTACGCAATTATTCTTATGAGCGCTATGACGGTGAAACCGGCAGCCTGAGTGTCGATGCCCAACAGCGTGTGCACCGCCAGTTGACCTGGGTGAAATTCCGCAGCGGTCAACCGACCTCGCTGGATCGCCAATAAGCGCAGTATGCCAAAAACCGCGATTGAGACAGGCCAGGATGCAGAAGACATGGCCTGCCACTATCTGACCAAGCAGGGCCTCAAAACAGTATGTCGTAATTTCCGCAGCCCGCGCGGGGAACTGGATGTGGTGATGGACGACGGCACGGCCATCGTGTTCGTCGAGGTGCGATACCGCAAACAGATCCGATTTGGCAGCGGCGCGGAAAGTGTCAATCACACAAAACAGGCTAAACTTATCGCCACGGCATTGTACTTTTTACAACAGCACCCCAAATACCATAATCGCCCGACCCGGTTTGACGTGGTATCCATCACCCAACAAACCCACCAGGCAGAAATCGACTGGATCAAAGACGCCTTCCAAAATTAAGTGACGCGACGATGACAATACAAGACAACATCAAAAACATTTTCTCCGCCAGTATCGAAACCAAACAACAATCTATCGAGCTGCTGGCTGATCCGATTGGCCGGGCCGTTGAACTAATGGTCGCCCGATTCAAGGCCGGTAATAAAATACTCACATGCGGCAATGGTGGATCCGCCGCCGATGCGCAACACCTGTCGGCCGAATTATTATGCCGGTTTGAGATGGAGCGCCCCAGCCTGCCCGCTATGGCACTGACCACCGACAGCTCAACCCTCACCGCCATCAGCAATGACTATCACTATGATCAGATCTTTGCCAAACAGATATCCTCCTTGGGTAACAAGGGAGATATCCTGGTCGCCATCTCCACCAGCGGTAATTCCGGCAACGTGGTCAAGGCCATCGACATGGCCCACCAGCGCGGTGTTCACGTCATCGCCCTGACCGGCCGTGATGGCGGCAAGATGGCGCAACAGTTAACGGCCAACGATATCGAGATCCGCGTCCCGTCTGACGTCACGGCCCGCATCCAGGAAGTCCACCTGTTGACGATCCATTGTCTGTGCCACCAGATCGATCAACAGATGTTTGGCTAGCATGTCCAATAGCACAAACCTGTCTGCCGAAATAATCAACCAGCTCATCCGGATCCTCGGCGATAAACGCTCCGTCCTGACCGAGGAGTCTGAACGTCTGGCCTATGGTTATGACAACAGCCGCCGCTGCGCCCTACCCGATGCCGTGGTTTTTCCCACCAGTCACCAGCACGTCATGGAAATTGTCCGCCTCTGTAATGCCCATAAGCTGCCCCTGATTGCGCGCGGCCGCGGCACCGGGACGACCGGCGCCACCGTGCCGATCCACGGTGGACTGGTGCTATCACTGGAGCGCATGAATCAGATCAAACAGGTCGACACGGCCAATCGCTACATGGTGGTCGAGCCCGGCGTCATCAACCAGGCTGTACAGGATAGTGCCGGACAGCACGGCTTTTTCTGGCCGCCCGATCCCAGTAGCGGCGGTTATTGCACCATTGGCGGTAACCTCGCCTATAACTCCGCCGGACCCAGGGCGGTCAAATACGGTACGCCCCGGGAGAACACCCTGGGGCTGCGCGCCGTGACCGGCGATGGCCAGGAGATTCGTACCGGCGTCTTTACCACCAAGGGGGTGGTCGGCTATGACCTGACGCGGCTGTTGATCGGCTCGGAAGGCACGTTGGCCATTATTACCGAGGCCACACTCAAGCTGACGCCCCTCGCCGAAAGCAAACGCACTCTACAAGCCATCTATCAGGATATCGAATCGGCCACTGAGGCGGTGGCGGCGATCATGGCCCAGCCGGTCATCCCCTGCGCCCTGGAATTCATCGATGGCAAGGCAATTGAAATGATCCGCAACTATTCCAGTGCCGACCTGCCACTCAACGCCGGCGCCATGCTGATGATTGAGGTCGATGGCCCTGAATCATGCATTGAAAAATCCATGGACAAGGTGGCCGCGGCGGCAAAAAATGCCGGACTGATGAATATCACCCTCGCCAGGACGGAACAGGAGGTCAACGATCTATGGGCAACCCGCAAGGCCCTCTCACCCGCCTTACGCAAGGTCGCGCCAAAAAAGATCAACGAAGACATCGTGGTGCCGGTGTCCAACATCCCGACCCTGGTCAAGGGGCTGGACCGACTGGCTGAGGAATTCGGTGTCATGATTATCAACTTCGGCCATGCCGGTAATGGCAACCTGCACACCAATATCCTGTATGACCCGGCGGATGAGCAACAAAATAACAACGCCCACCGCTGTCTGGATAAAATGTTTTCCCTGGTGTTGAGCCTGAACGGCACGCTATCTGGTGAACACGGTGTAGGCCTGGAAAAAATGGATTTTATCGATCGCGAGATCGACCCTGTCACGCTTGAACTGATGCGAAGGATAAAAAATCAGTTTGATCCCAATGGCATTCTTAATCCGGGCAAGATGTTGCCCCCGGCCTGAACTCAGGCCGATAACAGGTTTTCATATCGCGCCGCATCCTCACGGCTGAAGCAACACGCGATGACACGCTCAAAACGTGACTCAAACTCACGCAGAAGCCGCACCGCGATCTCGGCCGCCTGACCCTTTGGATAGCCATATACGCCCGTACTGATGCCGGGAAAGGCAATCGTCCTGATATTGTTCTGCAGCGCCAGTTCGAAACTTCGCCGGTAGCAACTTTCCAGTAAAGCAGGCTCTCCTTGCCCGCCGCCATGCCAGACCGGTCCGACCGTGTGGATCACATATCGGGCAGGCAGCCTGAAGCCTGGGGTGATCTTGGCATCACCTGTCGCGCAACCGTTCAAGGCCCGGCAGGCCTCGAGTAGTTGGGGGCCGGCCGCCCGGTGAATCGCCCCATCCACGCCCCCACCGCCCAGGAGACTGTTATTGGCGGCATTGACAATCGCATCCACACTCAACGTGGTGATATCCCCTTGCAAGACCTCTATCATCTTTATATCTTCCACTTCTTATTACCATACTGATTGCCAATATGCCGCAATACCTGTCTCCGCGATATATAGTCAACACTCTTAATGTTGCAATTGTTCACAATCTTCACCACTACACAA
>JAHEDB010000227.1 GCA_024641465.1 Chromatiales bacterium
GGTCTTTGAGGAGATCGAGTTGCCGTTGCTGCCGGTGTTGTCGTCGATAGAGCGGCGCGGCGTGTTGATCGACTGCAAGTTGCTCAACAAACAGAGCCAGGCCCTCGGCAAGCGACTGCTCGAGATCGAACAGGAGGCCTATCAGGCGGCGGGGCAGGAGTTTAATCTCGGTTCACCGAAACAGATCCAGGCCATCCTGTTTGACAAGCTGGGCCTGCCGGTGATCAGCAAGACCCCCAAGGGGCAGCCATCGACCGCCGAGTCGGTGTTGCAGGAACTGGCCGAGGATTACCCCCTGCCGAAGATCCTCATGGAGCACCGCGGCCTGAGTAAACTCAAGTCGACCTATACCGACAAGCTGCCCTTGATGGTCAATCCGGCGACCGGTCGCGTACACACCTCTTACCATCAGGCGGTGGCGGCGACCGGGCGGCTATCATCCTCCGACCCCAATCTGCAAAACATCCCGATCCGCAGCGAAGAGGGGCGCAAGATCCGCAAGGCCTTCATCGCACCGCCGGGCTGCAAACTGATGGCAGCGGACTACTCACAGATCGAACTGCGCATCATGGCCCATCTGTCAAAAGATCCCGGCCTGCTGCGGGCCTTTGCCAGTGGTGAAGATGTGCATCGTGCCACCGCGGCCGAGGTATTCGGTCATGCCCTCAAAGACGTTACCACTGAGCAACGTCGTTCCGCCAAGGCGATCAATTTTGGTTTGATCTACGGTATGTCGGCCTTTGGCCTGGCCAAACAACTGGATATTTCGCGCAGCGAGGCACAGGCCTACGTCGACCTCTATTTTGAACGATATCCGGGTGTGAAAGATTATATGGAGCAGACCCGCGAGCTGGCCCGACAGCAGGGCTATGTCGAAACCGTGTTTGGCCGGCGTCTGTATATTCCCGATATCAAGGCCAGCAATACCCAGCGCCGTCAGTACGCCGAACGGACGGCGATCAACGCACCTATGCAGGGCACCGCGGCGGATATTATTAAACTGGCGATGATCACGCTCGAACAAAAGATTCAGCGCGATAAATTACCGATCAGCATGATCATGCAGGTGCACGACGAACTGGTATTTGAAGTTACTGAGTCGCAGATCGAAACCGCCAAAGAAATTATCCGCAAGGCAATGGAACAGGCCGCGCAGCTATCGGTGCCGCTGGTGGTGGATATCGGTGTGGGCGATAACTGGGATGAAGCCCATTAGTGTCTGGGGTCTGATTACGGCGTCTAACTATTTTTAGTCAACGCTGAACTTTTTATCTGTCGGTCAGTCATAAGGGTACGGTTTAACACCGTCCCGCATACCTCCCTTAGCGGGTAAAGAGTCATTCAACCACCCCCCCAAACGTTGAATGATGAATTTGCCCCGGTAATGACACAAAAATGTTGTTACCGGGGCTATTTTTTTGGGCGGTTAATTTTTATCGGTAACAAATTTTCATGCATGTGATCGATTTAACAATGTTTTACACCCTGGCTACAGACAAGGATCAATACCTGTCTACACTGAGTACTGAAGCAGCTTGGTTCCCGCATAACCTCCCTGGCGGGTAACTAAACCCCGGTTTCCCCAAACCGGGAACACTTAAGCCCTGTGCCTTCTCCCCCACACTCCTAGGCACAGGGCTTTTTTTTATGTCTCGTCTTTTTCAGATTGGTTAATTTCCAGCCAGCCATCGATCGTTGCTCTGGCATCATCCACACCCATTTTGTTAAGCGCCGAAAAAAGTTGCACGCTAACATTGGCGTCACCTGCCAGTTCACGCTTGACCTGCATCAAGGTATTGATGGCGGCGCCGCGTTTTAATTTGTCGGCCTTGGTCAGCAGGATATGCACCGGCATCTGGCTGTGTCGGCACCAGCTGAGCATTTGTCGATCAAAATCGGTCAGGGGGTGGCGGATATCCATCAACAGGATGAGCCCGCGCAGGGCCTTGCGCTGGTTGAGGTAGGTCTCCATGGCATGTTGCCATTCCTCTTTAATGTTGATGGCGACCCGGGCATAGCCATAGCCGGGCAAGTCCACCAGACGGCGTTGGTCATCCAGCTGGAAAAAGATCAGGTGCTGGGTACGACCGGGGGTCTTGCTGACCCGCGACAGGGCCTTTTGGGCGGTAATCGCATTCAGGGCGCTGGATTTACCCGCATTGGAGCGACCGGCAAAGGCGACTTCCATGCCGGTATCGGCCGGGGCCAATGACGGTTTTGGGACGCTGAGGAGAAATTCCGCACGTTGATAATAATTGATGGATTTGCTCTGCATTATAAAATAATCTATCGTATTCTTGACCCGCGCGGCTGCCCTTGGTATACAAAGGTCCGAATTTTTACTGTTTCGGCAGGCATCTTAGCATTTTATTTGCCAGAGTGATTGCCGGGAAAATTTTACTAGTCACATTTGGAGATAATAATGATGAAGAAACTGATGATTGCAGCCTCTGCGTTGATGGTATTTGGTGCAGTAAATGTCCAGGCCAATGAAGGTGAGAATACCTATAAGGCCGCCTGTTTTGCCTGCCACGGCACCGGTGCCGCCGGCGCCCCGAAGTTGGGTGACAAGGCTGCCTGGAAACCACGCATTGCCCAGGGTCTGGCGACGCTGGATGAACATGCACTGAAGGGTTACAAGGGCAAGACCGGTTTTATGCCTGCCAAGGGTGGTCGTGCTGACCTGAGTGACGCGGCGGTCAAGGCCGGCGTTCAATACATGGTAGACCAGTCTAAATGATCCTGAATAAAATCATTCCAGTCACCCTCGTACTGTTACTCGCCGCGCCTGTCCAGGCGGCGGGTAACGCTGCGGCGGGTGAGGGCAAGGCCGGTGTCTGTTTCGGTTGCCACGGTCCTAATGGTAACAGCCTCAACCCGGTCTGGCCGAAACTGGCCGGTCAGGGAGAGGGCTATCTTGCCAAGCAACTGGCTGATTTTAAATCGGGTGTCCGCAAGGACCCGATTATGTCGGGTCAGGCGGCGGCCTTGAGTGCGCAGGATATGGCGGATCTGGCGGCCTATTTCAGCAAGCAAAAGATCAGCCCCGCCTCTGCGGACAAGGCGAAACTGACCCTGGGTCAGAACGTTTACCGCGGTGGTAACAAGGACAAGGGTGTCGCGGCCTGTATCGCCTGTCACGGTCCAACCGGTGCAGGTAACCCGGCGGCCAAGTATCCGGCCCTGGGTAGCCAGCAGGCGGACTATGTTGCGAAGTCCCTCAAGGACTTCCGCAGCGGCGCCCGCAGCAACGACCCCAACAAGATGATGCGTGATATCGCTGCCAGGATGAGTGATAACGAGATCGAGGCGGTAGCTTCCTATATCGCCGGTCTGCACTGATCATTTTGTAGTAGCAATAAAAAAGATAAAGGGTGGTTTTAAACCACCCTTTGTCATTTCCGGGCTATAGAATTTGCAAGCCATCAAGACATGAGAATCAAAACGACGCTATGCTAGTCAGCATGAGCCGGATACCCACCCACCGCAAACTCCGTTTTTTACTCCTGCGCTGTAGTTCACTGCCACTGGCGACGCTGCTCATGTCTGCTCTGGCGCTGTTATTGGCCGGTTACTGGTTGGATTGGGCGGAACCTGGCTGGCTGGTCTTTGTGTCCGCTTTGTTATTCGTGTCGCTGGTGATGGTCGTCTGGCGCAGGGGTCCGCTGATGTGGCATGACCTGCGGTATTATCGGCGACCGCGACAGGTTTCATCTCTGCATGCCATGCATCACCATGTCGCGTGGCACTTTTACCAGTCGCCCTATCGCCTGCTGGAACAGTGTCATGCCGTATTGCAGGAACAGCGCTATCGTATCCACCATAGTCGCCGGGACGGCATGCTGCTGATCAGCGCGGTCAGGGGACGCTTGAATCAGCTGGGGTTTATCCTGATCCACATCGCCGTGCCATTGATCTTGCTTGGCGCCTTGTTAGACAGTGACCTGTGGTTACGTTACCAACTGGCAGCGGGCCGTTTGCAGGCCGAGACTCAGGCCGTGCCACTCAATGAAATGATCGGCCGCAGCAGGGTTGGTGCACGTTCCGCCATGGCCTTTCAGGGGAGTGAGTCTTTACATGTCGGGCAGATCCGCGACGAGGTCAGGATCGAAACGGCGCAGGGTGTATTGGTCAGGCATCTGCCGTTTGCGGTGACGGTCAATGCCGTGGAACTGGATACAAATCTGCTGTTACAGGAAAATAATTTTCTGACCCGTATCGGCATCCTTGATCCGCAACGGGATAAACCGGTGACGGCGGTGCTCGGCAGCAACCGGCCTTTTCATTATCGCGGCCTGGATTATTATCAACAGGCCATCAGTGATGGTGGCAGCGAGTTGACCTTGTCGATGTGGCCCCTCGCCCATGCCCGGGCGACACCGCTGAAGTTTCGCAGCCAGGTCGGCGCTGAACGCCGCCTGCAAACCCGACAGGGGACCATCAATATTACTTTTTCCGATTTGAAGCCCCGCAACGTGATGGCCGTACCGACCAACATAAAACGAACGGCGGGATTTAAAAATATCGGGCCGAGCCTCTATTATCGGGTGACGAGTGAGGATTTCCGGCAGCGGGAGTTTATCAATTATATGCTGCCGATCCTGCAGGACGGCCGTTACTTTTTTATCAGTGGTGTCCGAAGCGATGACGAGGAAGCGTTTCGTTTTATC
>JAHEDB010000228.1 GCA_024641465.1 Chromatiales bacterium
TCTTACCATCCTTGACCAGCCGGTGTACGACACGTTCATCCTGTGAAAACACCAGCAGCCCTGTCGCACCTGCCTGTAACGGCGCGGTCGGCATGAGTCCTGCGAAGTGGCGTTTTAGAATGCGAATGTCTGTTGGATCATCTGCCGCTCTGCTTTCAGGTGTTATCAGGTGACGAGCCGCCGTCGGGGCTTCAACATCATAGGGTGTTGGCGAATGTAACAGGATGGTCATCGGTAATATTGGCGCCAGAGTTGCATCAGGATGCAGTTCAATCTTTTGGTCTTGCACCATGAACTGTGGCGCATCCACCACCTCACCATCGACCAGTACCCAGCCACCCTGAATATATTTTTCGGCCTCGCTGCGGGAGCAGCCCGTCAATTCGATCAGGCGTTTGGACAGGCGTATTGGTTCATTCACTGATTTTATTCTCGGTTTTTAAGACAGGTTGATCTTACATCGATATAGCAGGATAGCGCGTATGCAAACGCCATGCTATCCGATTCCATCCTCGGTTGTGCATGATCAGGATGCGGCCCACAGATATTGACTGGCGAGTGTGCGATAGGGGCGCCAACCCTCGGCAATATCCAGGTATGCGTGGTCATCGCTATCGCTGGTTAATTGATAGTGGCGTTGCATGGATTTACGCAACACCAGATCGCCCAGTGGAAATATATCCAGTCGTCCCATTGCCTGGATCAAGAACATATCGGCGCTCCACGGGCCGATGCCGGGATAGTGAATCAGGGTTTGACGAACCGTCGCATCATCCTGCCGGGCCAGTTTTCTGAAGTTGAGCTCGCCGCTGATGACGGCTTGTGACAGGCTGCGGATATAACGCAGCTTGTTGGCGGAGAGGCCACACTGGCGCAGGCCGGCGTCTTTCAGCGCGTGGAGTTTTTGCGCCTGAAAATTACCGCCGTGCTGTAGTTGGCGAACTCGCCCGACAATCGTGTCCGCCGCCCTGACTGAAAGTTGCTGGCTGATAATGGCTTTTACCAGGGTATGGTAATACGGTGGACGCCGGGTGGACGGTTTGGCCAGAGAAGAGGGGACAAACCGCTCAACCAGAATGGCCATCACCGGGTCGGCCTTTTGCAGGTGTCGTTTTGCGGCGCGGAGTCGTAATTTATCCATGATTGATACCGGTCATCTACGGGCCAGGTCGGGCAGTGGATTATAACGGATCCAGGGCCAGCAAACCGATCTACTTGTCATGTCGGTAAGGCGGGGTTTATGCTGTCGCGGTTGCAAACAGGCCGTTAGCTGACGACGGTGAAACCGTGCAATCGACAGAAAACGGCTTTTATGTGTCTGGAAATACGGGGATAGTCTAATCATGAATTCAATCAAACATGCGGTATTCGTTCTGCTGAGTATTTCGATTTTTGCCGGGCTGCCGGTCGCGGCACAGGAGACAACAGCGGATCACTATGAGCTCAAACTTTCACCCAGGCTGATGGAACTGCTGCGTGCCGAAATGAAGGCGATTGTGGTGGGCGTGCAATACCTGCCTGTCGGGATAGCCGCGGCCGAATGGCACAAGGTCGCAAAGACCGGCGAACAGATCAGTGCCAGCTACATCCTCGAACAGAAACTTACCCCCGCCATGCGGACCGAACTCGACACCGCCTTGCCGGGGCACTTTAAACGCCTGGACATGGAGTTTCATCACGAGGCGAAAAAACTACAGTCAGCGGCCATGAACCATAATGCGCAACTCGCTGCATTCCATTATTACCGTTTAATCGAGGCCTGTACGGAATGCCATGCCGCCTTCGCCGTGGCAAAGTTCCCGGGTTTTGCCGCACCCGCCAGGGCAGAACATCGCCATTAGACAAAACCTGCCTGCTACGCCTCTTGCTGTAACTGTTCCATTTGCTCACTGACTGTAAGCCAGTCTTCCTCGGCAGTCTCGAGTGACTTCGTCACGCTGGTCTGCTGCGCCAGCAGGGTTTTCAATTGCTGTTTGTTGCTGTCATCGTAGATGGTGTTATCGGCGAGTTTGGCCTCGACATCGGCCTTGTCACGATTGAGTTTTTCGATCTGTTTTTCCAGGTTTTGCAATTTATTGCGCAGGGGCTGCAATAGTTTGCGTTTGTCCGCCGCATCCTGGCGTTGTTGTTTTTTATTGCTTACGCCGCTGGTCTGGTTCGGGGCGCTGGTGTTGCCTTCCTTCAATGAATCCCTGACCCATTGCCGATAGTCTTCCAGGTCGCCATCGAAGGGACTGACCACGCCGGCATCGACCAGCAACAGGGTGTCGGTGACGGTGCGCAGCAGGTGCCGGTCATGGGAGACGATCACCATGGCGCCGACATAATCTTGCAGGGCTACACTCAGGGCATGGCGCATCTCCAGGTCGAGGTGGTTGGTCGGTTCATCGAGTAATAACAGATTGGGTTTTTGATAGACCAGGATCGCCAGCACCAGACGGGCCTTTTCACCGCCCGACATGGGTGCCACGGGCATGGCGGCAAAATCCCCGGCAAAGGCGAAGCCGCCGAGAAAATTGCGCAGCTCCTGTTCCGTGGCGCGCGGGTCGAGGCGTTGCAGGTGCAGGATGGGACTGGCCTTGCCGTCCAGTTGCTCCAGTTGATGCTGGGCGAAATAACCGATCTTCAGATCCTTGGCCTCGACCCGTTCGCCGCCCTGCAAGGGCAGGTCGCCGGCGAGCACCTTGATCAGGGTCGATTTGCCGGCGCCGTTATGTCCCAGCAGACCGATGCGATCGCCCGCCGTAATGATCAGACCGACATTGTCCAGCAGGCGTTTGTCGTTGTAACCGGCGGCCGCCTGTTCCAGCTTGAGGAGCATGTCCGGCATCTTGTCCGGTTGACGAAAGGCGAAGTCAAACGGTGAATCGACGTGGGCCTGGGCGATCAACTCCATACGTTCAAGGGCCTTGACCCGGCTCTGCGCCTGGCGCGCCTTGGTGGCCTGGGCCTTGAAGCGCGAAATAAACGACTGCATGTGGGCAATCTCGCGCTGTTGTTTGGCGTAGGAGGCCTGTTGATTGGCGAGCTTCTCGGCGCGTCGCACCTCGAAGGCGGTGTAGTTACCGGTATAGAGCGTCAACTCACTCTGTTCGATATGCGCAATGTGGGTGGCGATCTTGTCGAGGAAGTCGCGGTCGTGGGAGATCAGCATCAGGGTGCCGGGGTAGCCGCGCAGCCAGTCCTCCAGCCAGATCACGGCCTCGAGGTCGAGGTGGTTGGTCGGTTCATCGAGCAGCAACAGGTCGGAGCGGCACATCAGGGCCTGGGCCAGATTCAGGCGCATGCGCCAGCCGCCGGAAAAACTCCGCACCGGTTCACCTTCCTGGGCGGTGGTAAAACCGAGGCCGTGCATCAACACCGAGGCGCGGCTGCGGGCGCGATAGCCGTCGATACTTTCCATTTGCATATACAGGGTCGCCAGGCGTTCACCCGCATCCTGCTGTTCGGCGAGGGCGATCTCGCTTTCCAGGGTGCGCATCTCCAGGTCACCGTCCATGACATAGTCGATGGCCGCACTGTCCACGGCGGGGGTTTCCTGCGCGACGCTGGCGATGACGGTCTTCGGTGGCAGGGAAAAGTCACCGGTGTCGGCGTGCAGCTCATTGCGGATCAGGGCAAACAGGCTGGACTTGCCCACGCCGTTGGCGCCGGTGATACCGACCTTTTGGCCATGATGGATGGTGCAAGTGACGTTGTGTAAAAGCTCGCGCGTGGCACGACGCAGGGACAGATTCTTGAAATTCAGCATCGCGGCAGTATAGCAGTTTTCCGTTTATTTAAAGCTGTGTCCTTCAAGGGAAAGGATATAGGTCGGGTCTGGCAATAAAGGTCTCGGGACGCAATCTTATTGCGCCGTATGAACAGACCGGGAATAAACACGAGGCAACACATGCCACAAACCCAGGCTAACCAGCCCAGACGTGATCGCATTTTTCAACACATACGGCGCAATAAGATTGCGCCCGGACCTAATCGCAATCAGGTTGCGCTCGGCGGTTCACAGGCCTGGGTGTGGGTTTTAGCCATGTAAAACCAATGGGAATATAAAGCATAATTCTTTGAAAAAATTAGACTTTTGCACACTTTCGGTGCGTTATATAAGGTTATGGTTTCTGGCAAGGTGCCGATAACTGTTAAATCTTGTAACAGATTTTCGTGGGCCGACTGCTGTGAGTTTTGAATTTCCTGTCACCTTTGATCAAGACATCCTCGGCCAATACCGGGAGGAACTGCTGTGGACCCAGCAGGAGGTGGAGATGCTGGCCATCAATCTGGAGCGCAATCCACAGGACATGGAAACCGTCGAGAAGATCCGCGACCTCCTTCAGGAGGCCTGGATGAGCTCGGTAAAGCTGGATCTTATCCCCCTCTCCGAAAGCCTCGACGACACCCTCAAGGGGCTGGATTTTCTGCTCGACTGGCAGGTCTATCCACCGCGCATGACAGAGTTTGTCTTGTTGCTGATTGATCGGGTGTTGATCATCGCCGCGGAAGTGGAAGAGTTCCTGTTCATCGACATGCGCAAGACTCAGGCAATCCTGGTTGCCTTGCAATACATCATCCTGGCCAAGAGTGTCGAGGAGATAACGCAGGGGATTGAAGATGCGATCAGTGCGATCAGCCGGGAGATCACCGATGTCACCCAGGCAACGGAT
>JAHEDB010000229.1:0-2803 GCA_024641465.1 Chromatiales bacterium
TACCAATATCGCCACCTGGATATCAACCACGGCAGCCGTGCCTGAGTCCGGCTCACTGGCGCTGATGTTTGCTGGTTTGACCTTGCTGGTCGTTAGCCGCAAATCAAAAACAGGCAAAATTGCTTAATCAATCAAGCGATTTTGTCGTAATAGAAGCCCGCACAATGCGGGCTTTTTTATTTCTGATGAAATACCTGCTTAAATGATCTAGGACGATGTCATCTTCCCCCACCCAAGTTGCCTCCAATGAAACAAACCCCCGACGACAAAATTATTTCTTGCTGGCAAAACAATGCCAAACCCTGGATTGAGGCGATTCGTAACCAGGAAATTCACAGTCGTGTACTGGTGACTAACCAGGCCATCGTCGAGACTATTACCCGGCTCGGGCCTGACTCGGTGCTCGATATTGGATGCGGTGAGGGCTGGCTGGTGCGCGCCCTATGTCAACGGGGGGTAGATTGCCTCGGCATCGACGTTGTCCCGGAACTGATCGATTATGCACGTAAGACCGGTGAGGGGCGGTTCCGAACATTGTCCTATCAGCAGCTGGCCAGCCAGCCGTTACATGAAAAGTTCGGGCTCGCCGTCGGTAATTTTTCGCTGCTCGGCTATGAATCTGTGGTGGAGATTTTTACGACAATACCGTCATTATTGACGACAAATGGCTATTTTATCGTACAAACCCTGCATCCTGAATCCGTTTGTGGCAATCACCCTTATGCGGATGGCTGGCGCGAGGGCAGCTGGGATGGTTTCAGTGAAAACTTCCGTGACCCGGCGCCCTGGTACTTTCGGACCCTGCCAAGCTGGCAAGGCCTGTTTCTCGATCATGGCTTCACACTGCATGACATTCGTGAACCCGTTAACCCACAAACCGGACAAGCCGCTTCTGTTATTTTCGTTGGGCAAATAACGGCGTCAAATCCTGACAACACCCCTTAGAAAATGTCTTCAACGACAACGATGAATAACCCGTGTACTATGCTGTGGATAACTTGTGGGTCTAATCAGGCCTCTCACTTATCCACATTTGATACACAGGCTACGCACCGCCTATAGAGACGTTGTCAGGGGGCTTTCGATGATGCTAAATTACTGACCCCCCGGCGGAAAACCGGCTTATCCACAGAATATCGCGGCCTCAATAACAACAGTAATAAGATATATAAATAAATATGATTATTAATATACAGCGGGAACAACTCTTAAAACCCCTGCAGATCGTCAGCAGTGTGGTGGAACGGCGTCAGTCTTCACCGATCCTTTCCAACCTGCTGGTCACTCTAAAGGGTAACCAGCTGACCCTCACTGGCACGGACCTGGAAGTGGAAATGGTCGCCAAGCTGAGCCTGATGGGCAGTAGCGAAGAGGGGGAAGTGACTCTGCCAGCGCGAAAGCTGCTGGATATTTGCAAGACCCTGCCGGAAGGGGCGCAAATCGACATTAATATAGGAGACGACAAGGCGCTGGTGAAATCCGGCCGCAGTCGTTTTTCACTGGCCACCCTGCCGGCGGCGGAGTTCCCCAACCTGGAACCCCTGGAAGAGCCGTTTGAGTTCTCCATCAAACAAAAGGCCCTTAAGCACCTGATCGATAAAACCCAGTTTTCCATGGCCCAGCAGGACGTCCGCTATTACCTGAATGGTCTGATGCTGGAATTGCAGAACGGCAAGCTGCTGGCCGTGGCCACTGACGGGCATCGTCTGGCCCTGTCTGAGACCGAGGCCGAAATCAGCGTCGAGGCCCCACGCCAGATCATCGTGCCCCGCAAGGGGGTGCAGGAGCTGGCACGTTTGATCGAGGATTCCGATTCCATCGTCCGGATCCAGGTCGGCAAGAACCACATCAAGGTCGAATTGCCCGATGTGATCTTCACCTCCAAGTTGATTGACGGTAAGTTCCCTGACTACAAACAGGTGATCCCACCCTCTGGTCAAATAGTAATCAAGTGTGACCGCAACCTGTTGCACCAGGCCTTTACCCGTACCTCGGTGCTGTCGAATGAAAAATACCGTGGTATGCGCCTGTCGATGGAAGACAATCTGATCCGCGCTACCGTCCACAACCCGGAACAGGAAGAGGCCGAAGAAGAGCTGGAAGTGAGCTACAGCGGTGACCAGTTCGAGATCGGTTTCAATGTCAGTTACCTGCTCGATGCCCTCAGCGCCGTCGATGCCACGGAAGTGAATGTTCACTTAACCGATTCCAACCACAGCTGCCTGATCCAGGGTGAGGGTGAGAATGACAGTAAATATGTGGTGATGCCGATGCGGTTGTAGGTTTGCTGCATTAAACCTCAATGACGGAAACTAACATCGATTACCGCCAATAGCCCATCTGACTAGTTTTTATACATATTAATCTCAAAACCCGGCCCTTGCCGGGTTTTTTATTGGAAACAATGAGTTAACTATTTTGAGTACAAAAGGCACACACGCTGCTATACTCAGAATCTATGGAAAAACTCTTCACCTGGGACCCCACAACGAATCTACAGCTACTGAAACAGCGTGGCGTATCATTTGAGGATGTGGTGTTTTATATCCAGAAAGGTTGTTTGATCGATATGCTGGTTCACAACCAACAAGACGAAAAACCTCAACAGCGTTTATTGGTGGTTGAAATCGATGCCAGCCTCTATCTGGTCCCTTATATCGAAACGGACGAGTCTTATTTCCTGCAGACGATTGCCCTGGGGAATCCGGCAAACCGGCAACAATCTGGAAACGCTTTATGAGTCAGGACAAGTTGGACCTAAATGAGCAGGACATCCTTTCGGCCTTTAGCAGGGGGGAGTTTG
>JAHEDB010000229.1:2903-4639 GCA_024641465.1 Chromatiales bacterium
GCAGACGATTGCCCTGGGGAATCCGGCAAACCGGCAACAATCTGGAAACGCTTTATGAGTCAGGACAAGTTGGACCTAAATGAGCAGGACATCCTTTCGGCCTTTAGCAGGGGGGAGTTTGCCTCAGACCTGAGCGAGACAAAAAAAGGCGGCCTCGAACGGGCTGCGGATAATACCCTTAAAAAGGATAAACGCATTAATATACGCATTGCCAGCCGAGACCTGGAGGCTCTGCAACGACGAGCCTTACGTGAAGGGATGCCGTATCAGACCCTGATTGCCAGTATCCTGCATAAATATGTTGCAGGGTATTTGGAAGATGTTTCATCGGATAAAAAGCAAGAGATACATAAAAAGGTCTGGCAGACACGGCCCAGCCGAAATCCTATCTAAATCATCAATGCGGGTTTTTTTGGGGGGAAAGGCCCGGTATTTAGTCTTCGATAAACTTAGCACGGTGGGCAGTGCCCACCCAGCTAACATCTGCGTATAATCCCCGTTCAGGATAAAGCAACAACAGCATAAAACCCTATGAGTATCACCCTGCTGCGGGCGGACCAGGTTCGAAATCTCCAGGGCGTGGATATCCAGCCCCACCCCCAACTCAATATCATCTATGGTGAGAATGCCAGTGGCAAGACCAGCCTGCTGGAGGCGATTCATCTGTTATCCACGGCACGGTCGTTTCGAACCCACCGCATCCAGCATGTCATCCAGCACGAAAAGGACAAGCTGACGGTCTTTGCCCGACTTCAGAATGGCCCTCATGCCCACCAGCTCGGTATCGAACGCAGCCGGCGCAAGACGGAAATACGGGTCGATAGTGAGACGGTACAACTCACTTCAGTTTTAACCCGCCATCTGCCCCTGCAATTGATTACCCCTCAAGTTAGCAGCCTGCTGGAGCAGGGGCCAAAGATGCGGCGGCGCTTCCTCGACTGGGGAGTGTTCCACGTGAAACATGACTATCTCAATAACTGGCGCGTCTTTCACCGGGTGTTGCAACAGCGCAATGCGGCCCTGCGCCAGCACCAGCCCAACAGCCAGATCACGGCCTGGAACAAGGCCCTGGTGGACGCCGCCACGGTGATTACACGTTGTCGGCAGGAATATCTCAGCGGGTTGTTGCCTATCTTGCAGAATTACAGCCAACAGCTGATCCAGCAGCAACCGGAGCTTGGCTATCAGCAGGGCTGGCCGGAAGAGGAAGCGCTGGAGAAGGTGCTGTCAGAATCCCTGATGCGTGACAGGGAGCGGGGCCACACCCAGTACGGACCGCACCGGGCGGAACTGGTGTTTAAATTTAATGGTATCCCGGCCCAGGAAGTCCTTTCCCGGGGCCAGACCAAGCTGTTTATCTCTGCCATGCAGCTTGCCCAGGTGAGCCATTTGGCCAGGGAAACGGGGACACAGTGTGTCATTATGATCGACGATCTGGCGGCAGAACTGGACAGGAACAAACGTAAAGCCCTGCTGGACCTGCTCTTAGGCACTCGGGCGCAGGTCTTTATCACCCTGACGGAGCCCGGACTGCTGGATATCGACCCCGCACAGGGTCACAAGATGTTCCACGTGGAACAGGGGCAGGTGGTAGACCGTATGGCGTGAAACGAAATACGGGGGTGTTAAACGACTATCCCGTATTCTGCTGCGCGTCATACGGGCTACGGTACGGGGGCGTACCCTGGCCAACGGTGTTCCACGTGGAACAGGGGCAGGTGGTAGACCGTATGGCG
>JAHEDB010000230.1 GCA_024641465.1 Chromatiales bacterium
ATATGCACAGCGGCAGTTACATTACGGTCAGCGGCAAGCGCTATGACCTGCTGCAATTCCATTTCCATTCACCGTCGGAACACACTATCAATGGAAAACCGGCCCCCATGGTGATGCATTTTGTACACCAGGCAAGTGACGATCAATTGGCGGTCATCGCGGTACTCATGGAACGCTGCAAGGAAAACAGCACTATCGATCAACTGTGGCAAAGGTTACCGGCTAAGCTGGGACAAAAGATAAAACTGTCACAACGGATCAAAATTCATACCCTGATCCCGGCAAATCGTAACTATTATAACTACTCAGGATCACTCACCACCCCCCCCTGTTCAGAAGGTGTTAACTGGATGGTGTTGAAACGTTCTGTTGAGGTCTCGGCCTCACAGATTGAGGCATTCACCTCACTGTTTCCCAAAAGTACCCGCCCCTTGCAGCAACGCTATCATCGCCCTATCCGTTCCAGGAACTAGTCATTCGAGATCTTATTACCCAAATTGAAAAACGCCGTGAATTAAAACACATCAGCCATGAGGTCGAACCCAATCTGGAGATGACCGAGATCGGTGATCGCACCCTGCGCGCCGGTGGTCCGACCCTGCTGTTCGAAAACCCCAAGGGCCACTCGGTGCTGATCGCTTAGGGCCTGCATTGAAATAAGTCATATTCGTTACTGATATTCATTTTTTCTGCCGCAGCCCATTGGACTTGAGGGTAAACCACCTATCTCTATTGCACGCTTGAGTTGTGGGTGTTGTGACCCAGTGACAATGCTGCTGTAAATCTTGCGATAAATAACGGGGCATTGCATCCCCCACATAAAACAGAATGGTAAAAACACACAGGTTAATTAAGCCTGATTAATATAGTCATATTTTATTCAAGATCGAAAACTAACCCATACAGTAAAGAAACATTTGCAGAGACCGATAAATACGATAATAGGATACAAACACAGCCAACTCTAACACCCTGGTGCCACAACTTCGGGGCGCCGTATATGCATATTTCATATTGACATCAGGCGGCACATTGCCGGACGGTTAACCAATTCAGGAGAGCAGCATGCTTAACGTTCAATTAACGATCAAACAACGATTACTGATCTTTGGTGTTATCAGTGTCGCCACCACTATCCTTGTCGGCGCCATTGGGTATAGTGGTATTTCAACCGTCGATGATTCCATGGACCAGATTGTCACCAACAGCAAGGCCAAAACAAACCACCTGACGGCCGACATGATGCATGATGCCCTGCGCGCTGATGTCCTGGCCGCACTGCTGGCCGCAGCAGAGGGAAAAACCGGCGAACTGGGCGGTATCCAGAAGGAACTCGAGGAACATGCCACCACGTTTCGCAGCATGCTTGTCGAGAATAAGAAGCTGCCCCTTGATGATGAAGTGAAGAACGCCCTGCAAAAGGCAGTCCCAGCGATGGATCAGTATATTAAGACAGCAGAGGCTATCGTCACCAAGGCCGCTACCAATTATCAACAGGCCAACACCATGATGGGTGATTTCAAACGTGACTTTGATGCCCTGGCAGATGGAATGGAGACACTAACAGACAAGATAACCAACAACTCCAACAGCTCACAAGAAGAGGGCGATGCAGCCGTTACCCATTCAAAAAGCCTCATTCTGACACTGGCCATTCTGGCGACCATTATTATTGCCGTCTTCTCTGTCTACCTCTCCCTCGGTATCACCCGGCCACTGGATTCGATGCGTCACGCCGCGGCCGAGTTGCGCGATGGTGACGGCGACCTCACCCGGCGCATACCTGACTTTGGTAGCAATGAGTGCGGCGACACCGCAGTAGCCTTAAACGGTTTCCTGGAAAAAATGCAGAGCGTATTGCTGGATGTCCGACACGCGGTAGAAAATATGGCCAATGCCTCGGATCAGATCAATTCATCGGCACAAATTCTCAGCCAGGGATCCAGCGAACAGGCCGCCAGCGTCGAGGAAACCAGTGCATCGATGGAACAAATGGGCGCCTCGATCAGTCAGAACACCGAAAATGCCCGGGTCACCAATGACATGGCCACCACCTCGGCCAATGAGGCCAATGAGGGCGGTGAGGCCGTGACCGAAACGGTGCAGGCCATGGGCCAGATCGCCAGTAAAATCAGCTTCATTGAAGACATCGCCTATAAAACCAATCTGCTGGCCCTGAATGCGGCGATTGAAGCGGCACGTGCCGGTGAACACGGCAAAGGCTTTGCTGTCGTGGCCGATGAGGTACGCAAACTGGCGGAACGGAGTCAGACATCGGCCCAGGAGATCAGGGAGCTGGCTGATAACAGTGTCAATATTGCAGAACGGGCCGGTAAACTGCTTGAGACCATGGTGCCCAATATTCGTAAAACCGCCGACCTGGTGATGGAAATCACCGCCGCCTCCGAGGAACAGCAAACCGGCGTCGAGCAGGTCAATGGCGCCATCAGTCAGCTGGAAACCGTGGCCCAGACCAACGCCTCGGCCTCGGAAGAGCTGGCGGCCACCTCGCAGGAAATGAACACCCAATCAGCACAACTCAAAAAGGTAGTTGGGTTCTTTAAGCTGGAATAAACCCCTTACAGTCGCTTCAGACCACCATCGCAACAACCACCACTCACGGTGTGAGTGGTGGGCGTTACATATCCTGTCTAAATTGCCCCCCCCCAAACATAGCCCGCCTGTCCCATCGATGTCATAATGACATTTACCTAATCCCCCAGAACAGCCTGATAACAATATGAAATACAAAGACCTGCGTGACTTTATCGCCCAACTGGAAAAACGCGGTGAATTAAAACGTATCACCCATGAGGTCGACCCCAATCTGGAGATGACCGAGATATGTGATCGAACCCTGCGCGCCGGTGGTCCGGCCCTGCTGTTCGAAAACCCCAGGGGACATTCGGTGCCGGTACTCGGTAATCTGTTTGGTACCCCGCAACGGGTCGCCCTCGGTATGGGTGAAGAGTCGGTCGAGGCCCTGCGCGAGGTCGGCAAGCTACTGGCCTTTCTAAAAGAGCCGGAACCACCCAGGGGCTTCAAGGACGCCTGGGAGAAACTGCCTGTCTTCAAACAGGTGATGAACATGGCACCCAATGTGGTGAAAAAGGCCCCCTGTCAGAAACATGTCATCGAAGGCGATGCCGTTGACCTCGGCAAGCTCCCCATCCAGACCTGCTGGCCCGGCGATGCGGGTCCCCTGATCACCTGGGCGCTGGTCGTTACGAAAGGGCCAAATAAGGAGAGACAGAACCTCGGCATCTATCGCCAACAGGTCATCGGTAAGAATAAGGTCATCATGCGCTGGCTGGCCCATCGCGGCGGGGCGCTGGACTTCCGTGAGTGGTGTGAGAAACACCCCGGCGAACCCTTCCCGGTCGCCGTCGCCCTGGGGGCCGACCCGGCCACCATTTTAGGTGCTGTCACACCGGTGCCCGATACCCTGTCTGAATATGCCTTCGCCGGTCTGTTGCGCGGTGACAAGACCGAGGTGGTGAAATGCCTCGGCTCCGATCTACAGGTGCCCGCCTCCGCCGAATATGTGCTGGAGGGCGTGATCCATCCCGGCGAGATGGCCGATGAGGGGCCGTTTGGTGACCATACCGGTTATTACAATGAAGTGGACCGCTTCCCGGTCTTCACCATCGAACGCATTACCCACCGCGATGATCCCATTTATCATTCGACCTACACCGGCCGACCACCCGATGAACCGGCGGTGCTCGGCGTGGCCCTGAATGAGGTCTTCGTGCCCATTCTGCAAAAACAGTTTCCGGAGATCACAGATTTCTATCTGCCACCCGAGGGTTGCTCCTATCGCATGGCGGTGGTGAGCATGAAAAAGCAGTATCCGGGACACGCCAAACGGGTGATGCTCGGGGTGTGGAGCTTTTTGCGCCAGTTCATGTACACCAAGTTTGTCATCGTCACCGACGAGGACGTCAACGTGCGCGACTGGAACGATGTGATCTGGGCCATGACCACCCGCATGGACCCGGCGCGCGACACCACCATCATTGAGAACACCCCCATCGACTACCTCGACTTCGCCTCACCGGTATCGGGCCTCGGCTCCAAGATCGGTTTTGACGCGACCAATAAATGGCCGGGCGAAACTACTCGAGAATGGGGGCAGCCCATCAGCATGGACCCTGCTGTTAAAAAGAGGGTTGATGAAATATGGTCCGAGTTAAATATTCTTTGAAGGAATACACACGCCCCTGATCAGGGCATAAATTCATTGTCCCCTGAAAAGTCATTCCAATATACTTTTGCGCGCAATACAACTGCGATTTCAGCTACTACACTCCATTATTGCACCATCTGCTTGTTGAATACTTCTCAACCAAAATAATCATAAGGAATAACTATGCATGTAATTAAAACCGTCGCCATTAGCAGTATTTTTTCCCTGGCCCTGGCCAGCGTCGCCAACGCCTCCGGTGGCGCGGCCCATTGGGGGTATGAAGGCAACCAAGGACCCGCGCAATGGGGTGAACTCAGCCCTGACTATCACATGTGCAAAGAAGGCAAACAACAGTCGCCCATCGACATCACCAATGCGCACAAGGGTAAACTGGGCAAGATCAAATTCAGTTACAAGGCCAGCCCAAAGAATATCGTCAACAACGG
>JAHEDB010000231.1 GCA_024641465.1 Chromatiales bacterium
CCGCCCAGCGAGGCCATCTTTTCCGATTGAACCAGTTGCGTCTGTGTCTCATTGAGATGCTTTAACGAACTTTGCAACTCCTGTGTACGATTAGTGACACGCTGCTCCAATTCCTCATTGAAACGCAGCAGCCGTGACTCACTGTCACGCAAGGTCTGCTCGATCAGCGCCTGCTCAGTTATGTCCACCCCGACACTGATCATAAATTCCATATGGCCCTGGTCATCCAGTAATACCGTATTCGACCAGTCCAGGAGGCGTTTGTCTCCGGATTTAGTCAGCCAGTGATTGGTATAGTGACCCTTGAGTGATGCAGGATCCCCGGCCAGGGCCTCAAAGGCATTCTTGCGAACCTGGTCGGCATCCTCGACAGGTAATAACATATCCCATGGATATTGTCCTATCGCCTCTTCAGGTGAATAACCGCTCAATTCCTCACAGGCGCGGTTAAACCGCAGGATGCGCCCATCCCGATCCAGCACCAACACCAGTGCACCGGCGTGATCGAGTATGGCGTTAGCCATCTGCTCTGCACGATGCAGCTCGCCGGATAATTGATTACGCACCGATAGCAATTCGGCGAACCGCGAGGTGAGTGCCCCGAATTCATCCAGCGACAAGGGCATCAGGCTGGTGCGGGCGCGCTCGGCCAGGTCCATATCAGGGGTATTGATAAATACCTGCAAGGGCAGAATCCCCTGTTGCAGGCTACGCCATGCCAGCCAGGTGCCGCCGGATGCCAACACCATCAGAGAAAACCACAGTAATAACGTCTGCCACTCAAAGTAACCGGTGCGATTCAGGTAATAACCGATCAACAGGCTGTCGATCAGCAGCGGCGTAACGATACCGAGCATCAATAACTTGGCCCACATCGGCACGGCCGTAACACTGATACCGCGAGGCCCAAGATAACGGCCTAGGCTGTCGATATAGTAAAAAAAGATCGGGAATGAGGTGATCAAAACCACCGGGATCAAACCAAATTGGTTATACAGATGGTCACTCAGGCTGAACTGTCTATATCCCATCGACTCAAGAGAAATATCGGCGCTCAATGCGCCGCCAATCGAATAGAGCGTTACCCCACCCAGCAGATACCACGGCAGGCGGGAAAAGGCCCGTTGCGCCAGCACCCGTGCAGCAGCCTGTTCCAGCTGTGTAAGCCCGATGACAAAGCGCACCATGCTAGGCGTGAGATAGGCGAAAAGCGCAATCACACCGGCAATATAAACACTCGTGTATGATGTAAAAATCAAAAAGAATTCCGGCATCGGATAAAAACCGATCAAGCCCATCAGTGAACCGCCCACAAAGGGAGGCAAGAGCAGGCCGAGCGAAACGGCAACATAGGTGCTGCGGCGCATCTCGACATCCGTCAACGTCTTAAACATGCCCTGATCGGCAGTTGTCACATTAATGAATTTCCTACGCTCGCTCATGCTTGACATCAGAGATTTTTGCCAGTCTTCACGATGCACGCTTCTGATTGCCTGTTGCTGAAGAAGTGGCAACAGCACTGTTTGGCAGTTCCATGTGGAACGACGCCCCCTGTCCTTCGATACTGCTGCACTCAATCCTGCCACCCAGTGTCTGCGTTACAAGATTGTAAACAATGTGCATCCCAAGACCAGAGCCGCCCTGACCGCGACGGGTGGTAAAAAACGGCTCAAAAACCTTACGTACCGTTGCCTCACTCATGCCCTTACCGTTATCTCTATAGTCAATCAGTATAAGTCCGCCTGGCTTGATGCTGACACTGATCTCTATGTCTCCATCGCGGCTATCATCAAAACCGTGAATAACAGAATTCATCACCAGGTTGGTCATCACTTGCGACAGGGCGCCGGGGTGACTGGTCAGCTCGATATCCACGGGACAAGTCAGGTTCACATGGTGTGAACCTACCTTGAGTTTCGGCTGGAGACTTTGCAAAACCTCTCGCAAATAATCACATAGGTTGAAACTTCGCAGCTCATTGCTGGTCTGGTCCACGGCCACCTGTTTGAAACTTCGCACCAGGTTTGCAGCACGGACCAGATTTTGGTGGATAATACGACTGGTTTCGGTGGCGGACTTGAGCATGCCTTCAAAGTCTTCACGCGTCAGCTCGTCGGCCTGGTAACGTCTGGCATAATCTTCCAGTTTCATCTCCAGATGCGTCACTGCCGTGACACTGACGCCAACCGGGGTGTTGATTTCGTGCGCCACCCCGGCCACCAGCCCGCCGAGAGAGGCCATTTTTTCTGATTGCACAAGCTGTGATTGCGTCTGCTTTAACTGTTCCATTGAGGCATGAAGATTATCATTGGCTTCCGCCAGCTCAATAGTGCGCGCCTTAACAAGCTCTTCCAAATTGTCGCGATAATGTTCCAACTCCGTCTGGGTTTTATGTAACTCGGTGATGTCCTGCACTGTTCCCATGGAACGTAGCGGCTTACCCGCTTCATCAAAGACAGATTCACATGACTCGCGTACGAATTTTATGCGACCGTCAGGCATTTGCAGGCGATGCACGATCTCATATGGCTCGCGTAGCGTCAGCGACTTCGTATACGCCGCATTTACGGCCTCTCGATCGTCCTGATGTATACCCTGCAGAAATGCCTCATAGGATGCAGAAAATCTTTCCTTCTCGATCTCAAACATCCGGAATATTTCATCCGACCAGGTTAATTTATTATTAATCAGATCAAGATCCCAGCTGCCTACCTTGGCCAGCCGTTGTGCCTCATTCAAGGCATCGTGCTGTACCATCATCTCCTGCTGTGCCGTGTCGGCTTGGCGTTGCAAAGGTCGCACCAGTTTTGAAATACCAAAGGCGCCCAACAGGGTGAATATAAGGGTTATAAAGCAGGCCAAAATTGCCGCACGGATATACGGCCAACGCATCTCTGCCTGGTCGAATTTATAGACCACAGCCAAATTCAAAGCGGTGACCGGCGCGTAACCTGCCATTACTGTCTTGCCGGCGTAGTCAAGCATCGCACCGCTGCCTGTTTCGCCGTAAAACAACGCATGCATCATCGGCTGCGCTTTGAGTCCGTCACCTTTTACAACAGTGACATTTTCAATGCCATGTTCCTTGCTGCGACGCGTAATAATCATGTTGTCGCCTTCACGTCGGCCGATCACCAGATCTTCACTGGCATGTGCAGGGCGATATTTTCGTAAGCCCTGTTCTATCTGGCTCAGGGTTGCCCCCCATGAACCTTTCGGATGGGTATGATCACTGTATTTTTGATCAAATTCAGCAACGGCTTCAATCATGCTGGCCAACACTGTCGCGGTAGCTTCCAGCTCCTTTAACGTTTCTGTATACGCGGCACGATACAGCAGGCTGATGCTAACCGCTGCCGTTGACACGCTCACTACGGTGGTACCCATTACCAACCACCAAAGTACAACTCTTTGAACCGTTAATTTCACGTGGCATACTCCCTGAGATATTGAACAGGATCACGCATACCATCGTCCGATAGACTTTTATTTAGGTCGCAAACCAGAAGATACAAACTATTATCTGTCATATATCGATCATCAATCAAAACGGCCACCTGCTTCAGACAATACCCCTCCAGGCATGATCAGCTTTGGCCCACCATTCTGTTTTATCAATGATAAGAGGGCATCGGCCGCCAGCGGCGGACTATAGATATAACCCTGAATCGCATCACAGCCCTGCTCCTGCAAATATGTTAACTGCTCCCGTGTCTCCACGCCTTCGGCGATCACGTCCATGTTGAGGGTATGCGCCAGCGAGATAATCGCTGTGGCAATCGCCGCATCGTCAGGATTGAAGGTGATATCACGGACGAACATGCGATCGATTTTCAGCGTATCGAATGGCAGACGCTTGAGATAGCTCATCGACGAATAGCCTGTGCCAAAGTCATCGATCGACAGGCAGACACCCATCTCATGCAGCTCGTGCAACAGTTTGGCCGTCTCGTTGATTTGTTCAATCAACAGACCTTCGGTTATTTCCAGTTCCAGATACCGCGCATCCAGCCCCGTCTCGGCCAGTACCGACTCAACCTTTTTAACCAGGTTCTGCCCCTGAATCTGGCGAATCGACAGATTGACCGCGATACGGTTCGACTGCATACCTGCATTCTGCCAGGCCTTTTCCTGCCTGCACGCAGTGCGCAGCACCCAGTCTCCGACCTGGTTGATCATGCCGGTCTCTTCCAGGATCGGGATAAACTGCATGGGTGAGACCTGTTTGAATTCAGGATTGAACCAGCGCAACAATGCCTCAAAGCCGATGATGCTGCCGTCACGAATCGAAAGCTGCGGCTGATAATTAAGTGAAAATTCATTATTTTCCAATGCACGGCGCAACTGTGTTTCCATCGACAGGCGCTGAGTTGCATGCGCCTCATCATCAGCATTATAAAGCTGGTAATTGTCCTTGCCGTTAGCCTTGGCGCGATACATCGCCACGTCGGCTTTTTTCAACAACTCACTGCTATCCTTGCCGTCACGGGGAAACAGGCTGATACCGATACTCGAGGTAATAAATAACTCTTGCCCGGCTATCATTGTCGGCATTGATAAGGATTTAATGATCTTGTCTGCTATCGGGATTACATCCTGCTCTGCTGCAATATCATTCAA
>JAHEDB010000232.1 GCA_024641465.1 Chromatiales bacterium
AGCAGGGTGCCATTGCCGACCTGCTCCAGAATACCCGGACTGACCTTGCCCGCTGTTTCGCTGCCAAACAACTCCTCGCCGATGCAGCCGGGGTCGAGGGAGGCGATATTGAGTTCCATAAACCGGCCGGCGGCCTTGCCGCTGCCATGCAGGTAGTGGGCGATGACATTGATGCCGCTGCCGGCCTCACCTTTTAACAGGACCGGCGCCTCATGCTGGGCAACGTGCCGGACCTGTTCGCGCAACAGGTGCATGAGCTGGCTTTTACCAACCGGTTCCGGAATCAGGCAAACCGGCGGTCTGCTCTGCAAGTGTGTCTGTTGCTGTTTCTGGCTGTGCAGGGCGTGTTCCACCGTCAGCAGTAGTTTGGCGAGGGAAAGGGGTTTTTCGATAAAGTCATAGGCGCCGAGACGGGTCGCCTCGACGGCGGTTTCCACCGTGCCATGGCCGGACATCATGATGACCGGCATCGGTAACTGGCCATGTTCAGCCCATTCCTTGAGCAGGGTGATACCGTCGACGTCGGGCATCCAGATATCCAGCAGGATCAGGTCGACCGGTGCGTCGTTCAACAGCCGGCGGGCGGCATCGCCGTCCTGGGCGACCTGTACGCTATAGCCCTCATCGACGAGGATCTCCTGTAACAGGTTACGGATATCCGGTTCGTCATCCACCACCAGGATATGCGGTATCTGGCGGGGCGGCGCGCTGGTAGTCTGGCTTAGGGGGTCGAGTTTGGTGTTATGCAGCTGCATCGTTTTCATTTCCCATCTCAGGTTCTGCGTTGGTTTGTGCAGTACGAGCGGAGTGATTACCGGTTACCGGTAGGCGCAAGATAATACCGGCGCCGCTTTTAGGCAAGTTTTCCGCCCAGATCATCCCGCCGTGTTCTTCAACGATCTTTTTCACGATCGCCAGGCCCAGACCGGTGCCTTTGGGTTTGGTGGTGACATAGGGTTCGAACAACTGGTCAAAGATGTGTTCCGGTATACCCGGACCATTGTCCTCGATGCGGATCTCCACGAACTGACAATTATGCTGGGTCGCGCAGCGGGTCGTGATCGTCAGCTGACCGGGCTTGTCGGCCGGTATCGCCTCAATCGCATTTTTGATCAGATTATTGAGTAGCTGGCGCATCCGTCCGGCATCGACCTCGATGCTCGGCAGTTCCTGGTCCAGGTTGAGGTGGATGCCGGTGTGCTGTTCGTCGAGGGTATACAGGTCACGGGTCTCGGTGATGATGCCGTTCAGGTCGATGGCCTGTATTTGCAGCCGGGGCATGCGGGCATAGTCAGAGAAGGCCTTGACCATTTGTTTGAGGGTCTCGACCTGTTGCACGATGGTATGCGTGGAACGATCCAGCAGCTCCGCATCCTCGGCGGGCAGGGTGTGCAGATACTTACGCCGCAGCCGCTCGGCCGACAGCTGAATGGGGGTCAGCGGATTTTTGATTTCATGGGCCAGGCGGCGGGCGACCTCGCCCCAGGCGGCGTTGCGCTGGGCCTGTAACAGGTTGGTGATGTCATCGAATACCACTACCTGACCACCCTGCAACGTGACGGTATGCGGCAGGGTGGTGCCGCGGCACATCAGGACCTGACGTCCGCCACTGCCGAACAGGGTGATCTCATCACGCCATTCCTGCTCATTATTGTGTAAATGCAGATTCAGGGCGTCGGCCACCTGCTGGATCTGGGGGTGCAGGCCGGCGATCTCCTGGATGGTTCTGCCGCGGTATTGTTGCAGGTCGAAATCAAAGATCTGTTCGGCGGTGGCGTTACTGGTATGCAGTTGCTGCTGGTCATCAAAGGTCAGCACCCCGGAATTGAGGTGGGCCAGCACCACCTCCAGGTAGGCGGTTTGTTGTTCGGCCTGTTGCTGGCTTTGGCGGGCGGTTTCCGTGGCGAGGGCGATCTTGTGGGTCATTTCATTGAAGGAGTGCACCAGAAAACCCAACTCATCGCGGCCCGGCAGAGGCAGGCGTTTGTCGTAGTCACCGGCGGCCACGGCGCGGGTCCCTTCCACCAGATCGATGATCGGCGCCATCATGCGCCGGGCATAATAAAAGGCGGCCCAGATGGCGGTGAGGATACTCAGCAACAGGACCAGCGACAGGGTCAGGATGAAGCTGTATTTGAGCGGGATGCGCAGATAGGCCAGTTCATTGTAATTGCCAAACGCGGTTTGCACGCTGTCGGCCAGGATGTTGATGCGCTCGGGGACCTCGTAGAGGGCCTGCAGGATGCGTTTCTCCGTCATCGGCGCCTGCGGTTGCAGCACCACCGCGATGCGGATCGCCAGTTCTTTCTCCGACAGAGGCGCGAGGGCCACGTCGGGGATGCCCTGACTGAGCCTTAGATAAGTGGTATCGGCCAGTTGTTGCGGGATGAGTTTTTCCACATCCTTGCTGCTCGAGGCGACGATCCGGCCGTTGGGGGTGAACAGGGTCATTTCCGCCGCATCACCCTGACTGCGCTGGTCGTTGAGGGTCAGGGCGGCCAGCTCATCGGGGGTGGTTTGCAGCTTGTCCGCCACCAGCCGGGTTTGGCGCAATAGCTCCTGCATGCGGATACCGAGTGCGGCCTGGCTCAATTCCAGGGCATCGTTGAGGGCCTTTTCGACGCGCACGTCGAACCAGCTATCGATGCCGCGTTGTAGAAATTGCAGCGAAAAGTAGTACACCACGGACACCGGGGTGACCGAGAGGATGATAAACATCACCACTAGGCGGGAGGTCAGGCGCGAACCGGTGGCGCGGCTGCGGTATTGTTTGACCAGGCGATACAGGTGTTTGCCGATCAGCCCAAACAGCAGGACGATGGCCAGCAGATTGACGCCCAGTAACAGGGAATAGAGGCGGTCGAACAGCAGCGAGTTCTGGGTCGAACCACTCAACAGATATAAAGAGGCCAGCAACAGCACAAACAGCGTGATGACCGGCTTGCTGCCGGAGGTGAGGCGTCTTATTGCTGCAATGGCCATGTGTACCAGTCACTCGCGAGTTGCCAGTCAGAAGAAATATAGGCCAGTGGCCGCATTGGTGCTGGCAGGGATTCGATGTCCAGATGCACGCGCACCTTGACCCGATAGCTGCTGCCCTTGTTCAACAGGGCGGAATCGATTAGCGGCAGGCCGTTGATCCGGCCCAGGGCCGAGAGGGAGGCGTCCAGGCTGGTGTAATCGTGCTGTGCCCCACTGTTGAGATTATTGACAATATATTTTTCAGTCAGGGCGTGATAGATCAGCAAATAACCCTGTTGCAGGGTGGCGACCGTCTTGTTCCACCACCAGCTGCGCTCCTTTTCCAGCTCGATATCCAGCAACAGGATGATCGGGATGCCGCTTTGCAGGGCCTTTTGCGCCTCTTCGGAAAAGCGGTAGTCGATTCGGGTATTGAGTTGATACACCCCCTCCTGCAAGCGGGTTTCCACCGAGCGGACGGTAAAGCCCCTGGCCTGTGTCAGACCTGGCAATAGCAGACTCAAGGCCAGTAACAGGACAATACGAAGAGCGCCCGCCTGGGGCTCAGTGGCCTGTTTTAGACAAAAGTGCATAGAAAAAACCATCCATATTATTTTCCCCCGGCAGGATCTGGCGCCCGCTCGGGGTGGGTCTGCCCCAGTCGGCCTCGATGGTCTGTAGGCAGGCATCGGGTTGCTCGGCCAGGAACCGGCTGATTTGCGCGGAATTTTCCTCCGGCAGGACCGAACAGGTGGCGTATAAAAGCATACCCCCCTGTTTTAGCAAGGGCCAGAGTTGGCGCAGTAATTTATATTGGCTGGCCTGCAGGGCCGGGATGTCCGTCGCCCGCCGTAACAGCTTGATGTCGGGGTGGCGGCGAATCACCCCGGTGGCACTGCACGGGGCATCGAGCAGGATGCGATCAAACGGTTGTCCATCCCACCATTGTTGGGGATTTGAGGCGTCGGCGCATTTCAGGGTCGCGTTCAGGCCGAGACGTTGCAGGGTGTCGGTGATGCGGGTCAGGCGTGCCGGCTCGATATCGATGGCGACCAGCTCCTTTAACGCCGGTTGCGTTTCGAGGATGTGGGCGGTCTTGCCGCCGGGCGCGGCACAGGCGTCCAGGATGCGCTCGCCCGGCTGCGCCCCGAGCAGCTCGGCCGCCAGTTGCGCGGCGCCATCCTGCACCGATACGGCGCCGGTGGCAAAGCCCGGCAGGGCTTCGACCCCGCTCGGACTGGCGAGCTGAAGCCCGGCCTGAAGGGCGGGGATGGGGCTGGCCTCGAGGCCCTGGTCGGTGAGTTTTTGCAGGTAGGTCGATCGATCATATTGCCGACGATTGACCCGCAGGCTCATGGGGGCCTGTTGATTATTGGCCGTGACGATGGCCTGCCAGTCTGCGGGCCAGGCCTGTTGCAGTTTGGTGAGTAGCCAGTCGGGATGGGCATAAAAGGCCGCGGGGTGATTGTCCGCGGTCAGTGAGGCGAGTAACTCAGTCTCCTGGCGGCGGAAGTTGCGCAGTACCGCGTTGACCATGTGCTTGGCCCAGACCTTGCGCAGGGCCTTGCTGACGGCCACGGTTTCCGACACGGCGGCATGGTCGGGGATGCGCATTTCTAACAATTGGTACAGCCCGATCAACAACAGGCAATGCACAT
>JAHEDB010000233.1 GCA_024641465.1 Chromatiales bacterium
CTCGATTATAATGATTCGGATGTTCAGCAATGTCTCAAACTTAAAATACCTGTTTGCGGCAATGAAAAGGAAACCGATCGGATACGCACTATCTTCCCTATCCCCGGTCTGCCCTCACCGCTTGGCCTGCTGGTTATCGAAGGCATGGTGGATGAAACGTGTAAAAACTTTCTCGATCCCTTGCTGCGCATCTACTCCAGCCACGCCTTTATCCTCAATCGCAACGAACACGATAGCCTGACCGGTTTGTTTAACCGTCAGGTAATGGAAAACAAGCTCAACCAGATTTATCAGTGCCAGCTCACCGGCAATCGCCGCAATGACCAGAAAGACCAGAGATGGTGTATTGCCCTGCTGGATATCGATTTCTTCAAACAGATCAACGATCAATTCGGCCACCTGTACGGTGATGAAGTATTGATTATGTTCAGCCGAATGCTGCAAAGCTCGTTCCGTGACGACGACCTGCTGTTCCGCTATGGTGGTGAGGAGTTCCTGATCGCGCTGAAGAACGTCGACCTCGATAAGGCCAAACTAACCCTGAATCGTTTTCGCCAGTACGTTGAGATGACTGAATTTGCCCAGGTTAAAAAGGTTACCGTCAGTATCGGGTATACCGTGTTGGACACTGCTCAACCTTTATCCAGCATCATCGAACAGGCCGACCGTGCACTCTACTACTCAAAATATCAGGGCCGCAATCGCATCAGTTGTTATGAAGATCTGCTGGAGAAAGGCCTGGTCGAAGCCTGTCAACTTAACAACAACATTGAAATCTTTCCCCAGCAACAGAAAAAGATCAGTTAGACCTGTTGTAACCAACAATGTCGCCTGTAACCATCCCCCGGATCAAGCTTGTCAATTTCCATGAGTATCAAACCGGCATCATGGCGGTTCGAAGGGCCGTATTTGTCGATGAGTTGGGGATTGCCCCTGATCTGGAATGGGATAACCGGGATAACGAAGCATACTATGCCGTCGCCCTGATGGATAACGAAATTGTCGGTACGGGCAGAATGCAGGCAGATGGTGAGATCGGCCGCATCGCTATCCTGCCACAATGGCGACGGCAGGGACTTGGATCACAAATACTTCACTGCCTTATTGAAGCCGCCGTCCATGCCGGACAAAATAGTGTTTATCTGTCATCCCAGCTTAATGCGGTGAACTTTTATGTAAAACTTGGCTTTGTTATGTCGGGTGAAACCTATCTGGCCGCAGGGATACCCCATCAACACATGGATCTGGCATTAACTTCCAACGCAGAACAAGCAAGTAATTAAAACCATGACCGATTTTTCAAAGCTAGTACTGGGTGAATATGATCAGGATGTCGAACTAAGCAGCTCAGAAGACAACGCTCACGCCACCCATGCCCTGATTTCCCAGGCCAGGCAGACGATTGATATCTATACCCATGAACTGGATACCAAGGTCTACAATCAATCGGACTGCATTAACTCCCTTAAATCATTTGTGTTACGCAATACCAACGCACGGGTCCGCATTCTGATTCGTCACCCGAATCGCGTCATCCGATCCGGGCACCGGCTGATTAGCCTGGCCAGGCATCTGAGCAGCTTTATTGCCATTCGCGTTATCCATGAAGACTACAACAGCCTGCCGGATGCATTTTTGATCGTCGATAAGCGTGGTATCCTGCATCTGCTGGAAGGTGACCGCTACGATGGAATTTGTAACTTCAATAACCCGCGCCAGTCCGTTGAACTCAGTCACCGTTTCGATGAGGTATGGAACCATAGCCAGGAGATAGCCGATTTTCGATACATTCACATCTAACGCGAAATGGTCAATCAGGCGGGGGCTTTTGTTTAGCCTGTTGATCATACTGACATCGACTTGTTTTGCCGCGTCAGAGTCACTTACCGTCCACACGATCCAGCTCAACTATCGTCAGGCCGATGAGGTCATGTCGCAGATCCGCCCCTTTTTACACCCTGAAGGCGTCATGACCGGCGAGGGTTACAAAATCCTGCTCAAGACCTCGGCGCAAAACTTCCGTGATCTGCAACAGTTCGTGGCGGAGATCGATGTCTCGCAACGGCAATTGCTGGTCTCTGTCACGGTCGACAGTGAACTGGCCGGCGCGCAGACCGGGCAGCCATCCACGGATCAGCCGCCCCTGGCCAATATGACAGTCAAAAACTATAGCACCGGCCGACGTGATAAAACGGCCCTGACCCAACAGGTTCGGGTACAGGAAGGCAAATGGGCCACGATCAGCACCGGTGAATCCATCCCGGTCGGAAAACAAACTCGCAATTCCGATGGCACTGTCACGGAGTCCATTGAGTACAAGGCCGTCCACAGCGGTTTTCAGGTACTGCCACGTATCAGCGGCGAACAGGTAAACCTGTTTATCCGCCCACAACTGGATTCACAACACCCGCAGGGTGGCGGACGCATTCAAAACCGCAGTGCCGAAACAACCGTCGCAGGTAAACTCAATCAGTGGATTTTAATCGGTGGCGCCGCCGAGGCTGAGATTAATCAGCCCGGTTCAAGGGTCTACACCACCGCTAAACGCGCCGACTCGCATAACCAACTCTTCGTTAAGGTCGAACTCATTCCATGACATCACCCTTTGCTGTTCGCTATACCATCAAGCCTGTTAAACCCCATGCTCACATCTATCAGGTAAGTTGCCGTATTGAAAACCCCGACCCGAGCGGTCAGGTGTTTTACATGCCGGCCTGGATACCGGGCAGTTACATGATTCGTGACTTTGCCAAAAATATCGTGCAAATCCACGCCAGTGATATCACTGGTCAGGTGAAACTTGAAAAGCGGGATAAACAAACCTGGCAATGTGCCCCCTGTCGCGGGGCACTGACTATTGCGTATGAGGTTTATGCCTGGGATCTGTCGGTACGCACCGCCCATCTGGATAGCAACCATGCCTATTACAATGGCAGCTCGGTGTTCGTGGCCATCAAAGGTCAGGAACATGAGGTGTGCGGAGTGGATATACAGGCCCCGGATGGCGAGCAATATAAAGACTGGCGTGTCGCCACGACCCTGCCCCGTGCCGACGCCAGCCTGTATGGATTTGGCGGCTATCAGGCGCAGGACTATGATGAATTGATCGATCATCCCGTTGAGATGGCCGATTTCACCCTCGCCAGTTTTGAGGCCGGAGGTGTAACGCATGACGTTGTGCTGAGTGGCATACACCGCGCCGATATGGAACGTCTGTGCAACGACTTACAAAAGATCTGCCAGACCCATATCGACATGTTTGGCGAATTACCTAAAATGCAACGCTATCTGTTTATGGCCATGGTGGTAGGCAGCGGTTATGGCGGGCTGGAACATCGCTCATCGTGCAGCCTGTTGTGCAGTCGCAATGACCTGCCGCTGGCGCATCAAACCGAGATCAGCGATGAATACCTGACCTTCCTCGGCCTGTGCAGCCATGAATACTTCCATACCTGGAATATCAAACAGATCAAACCGGCCGCCTTCATGCCGTATGATCTGCAACAGGAATCCTACACCCGGCAACTCTGGGCCTTTGAAGGTATCACCTCCTATTATGACGACCTGGCGCTGATTCGGTGTGGCCTGATCGATACCGAACGCTACCTGGATTTGCTGGGACAGATGGCCACCAAGGTCTGGCGCGGCCCCGGCCGCCTGAAACAAAGCGCCACCGACTCCAGTTTTGACGCCTGGACCAAATTCTATAAACAGGATGAAAACGCCCCCAATGCCATCATCAGTTATTACACCAAGGGGGCCATTCTGGCATTGGCGCTGGATCTGCTGATCAAAAAGCACAGCGGTCATAAACACACCCTGGATGACCTGATGCGTCGGCTCTGGCAACAATATGGCAAACCACAGATCGGTGTGCCGGAAGGTACGATTGAAAAAATGGCTGCTGAGTTTGCCGGTACAAGTCTGGAAGAATTCACAACACGCTATTTATATGGCACCGAGGATATCCCCCTCAATACACTGCTGACAGGCATGGGCCTGAACTTCACACTGCGACCGGCTGAGAACATGGATGACAAGGGCGGCAAACCGGCCAGGACCAGGGAGGCTGTAGCCAGTATGGGCGCACGTTTTATCAACCAGGCCATCGGCGCACAAATCAGTAACGTATTTGATGACAGTCCGGCGCAAATGGGCGGCCTGTCGGCGGGGGACATCATCATCGCCCTTGATCGGATCAAGGTCGATAAGGCCAATATCGACAAGGTCATCACTTCCTACCCGGCGGGAAGTCCTGTCACGGTACACGCCTTCCGGCGTGATGAACTCATGGAATTTTCCGTGACGCTTCAGGTTATTGAGGATAGCGCCTGCTTTATTACATGTGATACAAATGCCTCACCCGAACAGATCCGTTATAGAGAAGACTGGCTGAAGTATCAAACCAATCAGGCCACAACACCGCAACAAGCCAAAATACAGATCGTAAACTGAGATGAACGACATCGAAACCACAGACAACAGTGCCTATAAACTCGCTCACTTGGTGTATGCCTTACAGGCGGTGTTTTTTTTCCTGGGTTTCAGCCTGATCATTGCCGTGATCATCAACTATATAAAACGGGATGACACCAGAGGCAGTTGGCTG
>JAHEDB010000234.1 GCA_024641465.1 Chromatiales bacterium
CTGCAAACCATGGACCGGCAGATCATCGAGGCCTGGGCCCTGCACGCCATGGACATGTACGACAAGTCCGGCCTGCATGCCGCGATGGAGGTGATGAAGAATCTCGATAGCTTCCTCGATGATCGGCGTATCCGCACCACCGGCGCGGTGTTCGAGGAGGTCGCCGGGGTGTTGCAGCATTTTTGTCACGGCCTGTCGGGTCGGCAACTGAAACTGGCCGAGGCCAAACAGGCCTGGACCGATACCGAGACCATTTTCCTGCCCACCCTGCTGGCGCAACTGCCCGACAAGCAGGACAACTTTCAACTCTACAAGGCCATGGTCGCGATGTGTTGGGCGCAGACCTGCTTTGGCAGTTTCCGCATTCCTCTGCTCGAAACCATGCAACAACAGGCCAACCCGCACCAATTTATCAAACTGTATCATGCCCTCGAGACCCTGCGCCTGGAGGCCTGCCTGGCGCGGGAACTGCCCGGCTTGTATCGCAACATGCTGGCATTGCGGCAGCAGACCGAAACACAACCCCGTTCCACTGAATGGCAGCGACTGGCCGAAGAACTGCGCGACCCCGACAGGACCGCCGCCGATGTACTGGCCATGACCCAGCAGTATCTGGGCAAACTGACACCGCCGGAGCGGGCCTGTTATCAGGGGCAGATCCACCCCGAGGACGTGGCGGCCTGCATGCAGCGCCGTATCGACAAGGAGAAGGCGCAGTTTCGCTCCGTATTGCGCGAGATCAGTGAGGAACTCAAAAAGGGTGACGGCGAACAGCCGGAGCAACGCCAGTTTGATGTGCGCAAGCAACCCGACCCGACCAAACCGGAGGGGACACGGCTCGAACTGACCCTCGACGGTGAACCCATTGCTCCGCCGGACATCATCAACGCCTTGAGCACCTCGATCGTACAGGACCTGGGCGAGATCCCCGATGACTATCTGGTGCCGGCCGGTGACGGTGAATATGACCCCGCGTTGTTTGCCGAGAAAAAGCTCGATACAGAGGATGTCTGGAAGGGCACCTACCACGAGGAAGGGGCGTTTTTATATAACGAATGGGATTTTCGCCGACAGAATTATCGCAAGAACTGGTGTGCGGTGCGTGAGCTGGAGGTGACTCCGGTAGAGAACGATTTTGTCGGCGATACCTTGCACAAGTATCACGGCCTGATCAAACACCTGCGCAAGACCTTCGAGGCGATGCGCGACGAAGACCGCATGCTCAAGCGTCAGGTGTACGGCGACGGCGTGGATATCGATGCCCTGGTCGAGGCGCTGGCCGATGCGCGTGATGGCAGTGAGATGTCGGACCGGTTGTTCCTGCGCAAGCATCGCACCGAGCGCAATATCGCCGTGTGTTTCATGGTCGACATGAGCGGCTCGACCAAGGGCTGGATCAACGATGCCGAACGCGAGTCGTTGATCCTGATGGCCGAGACCCTCGAGACCCTCGGCGACCGTTATGCGATTTACGGTTTTTCCGGCATGGCGCGCAAGCGCTGTGAGATCTACAAGATCAAAGAGTTCGATGAGCCGTATAACGACACGGTCAAATCGCGCATCAGTGGCATCCTGCCCAAGGACTACACCCGCATGGGCTTTGCGATCCGGCATTTGAGTCACATCCTCAACAGTGTTGAGGCGCGCACCCGCATCCTGATCACCCTGTCCGACGGCAAGCCCGATGACTATGACAATTATCGTGGTGAGTATGGCATCGAGGATACCCGCCGCGCACTGATCGAGGCGCGCCGTAGCGGCATCCATCCGTATTGCATCACCATCGATAAAGAGGCGCGCGAGTATCTGCCGCACATGTACGGTCCGGCCGGTTATACGGTGATCGATGAGGTAAAAAAACTGCCGCTCAAGGTGTCGGATATATATCGGCGCCTGACCACCTGAGCACAGACGAATACAACAGGCGGCGTCACGACCGACGTCGTTTTAAAATGAACATCAATGATGATAAAGAGTTAGGGAGATAGTGATGGCCAAGAATCTGATTTTCTGTTTTGACGGAACGGAGAATGATCCGAATGATGCCAAGCCCGATAAGGAATGGTTTGGCATGTTCGGCGAGAAAGATAACAGTATTTCCAACGTCCTCAAGCTGCATCTGTATTTTGGCGGTGACCTGCAAAACAATCCATCGATACCCGAGCAGCACAGCTTTTATTATTCCGGTGTCGGCACGTACGGCACCTGGCTCCGGCAGGTGGTGAATGCCGCCCTGGCGCCGGAAAAACTCGACGTGCGCACCATCCTCAACAAGGCCGGCGCCGATCTGCAAAGCCACTATCAGCCCGGTGACCGGATCTATGTATTTGGCTTCAGCCGTGGCGCCGCCCTGGCGCGCCGCTTCGCCTGCCTTATTCACAAGTATGTCCCTGCTATCGGAGTAACTGACCCGGTGGTGCGCTTTGCCGGGGTCTTCGATACCGTGGCGTCTATCGGTGTACCGAATCTGGAAGACGATCAGAAACCGCGCACCCAGGTGGTGTTTGAAAACATGACCATCTCGCCGCATGTGCAGGAGGCCCTGCACCTGTTGTCGATCGATGAAAACCGGATCGCCTTCCAGCCGACCCTGATGAACAAGGAAGACCGCGTGACCGAGGTGTGGTTCCCCGGCGCGCATTCCGATATCGGTGGTGGTTTTGCCAAACGCGGCCTGTCGGATATCACGCTGCGTTTTATTATCGACGAGATGCGCAAGCGTGATATCGGTTTGACGATTCTCGAACCGGAACAGGTCGAGCTGGCAAAGTTCGTGGTCGATAAAGGCCGCTATCACTATAGCCAGGAGGATGTTGCCATCCGGCCCAATCATCTCGACAAGCTGCATATCAAAAAACGCCTCTGGCCATTTGACAGGTTGACCCTGGATCACCGGACTGTGCGAGTCAATGTGAATGATCAAAAGTCTAAGCTCACGCCGCTGGTGTTTCACGCCGCGGTGGATCGCGCCAAGGCCGATGGTGATTACCGCCCGGATGCGATGATCGAGGTCCGACATCTGCTGCTGGCGGATGACGGCAGCACCACGGAGTTTGGCGGGTTTGGTGATCACATCCTGCCGTGAGCAGGGTGAACCGTCGGCGGGTTAATCAAGCGCAATGAAATGTATCAGCATACAGCTTCAGCCGGATATCGATCCGACGCTAAACAAAGAGGCTGTGCTGGCGGTCCTGACGGACGCCGGACTCATGGCAGAGATCGTCGAGGGTGAGGATGAAGGACGATTCATCAATCTGAATGTGAATACAGATGATGTGAAACTGACCTGGCAACAAATAAAAAAACCTCTGTTACAGATCCCTTACATTCAGACCGCCTGCATCATCGTCTGTGAAGGCAATCATGGCTGGAATGATTTTTTGTTACTCCACCACTACGACCCGGCAGAAGTGCTTGATGAGTTGTAACACTTCGACGTAATAGTTTCGCTGATACGACGCGTTATCGCGCCTGTATATGATGCTTAGTGGGAATTGATCTTCAGGCTCTCGAGGATGGTATCGATGATGTCATCCTCATTACTCTCGTCTTCCAGCTGGCAATTATAGGTGACGAAGATAAATAACTTGTCGTACTTCAGATACCATTCACGCCAGTATTCATTGTCGATGCTGTAGTCGAGGGTGAAGCCGCTGAACTGGCCCAGGTCTAGTTCCTCCAGCTCGGCGCCGGCCTCGATGTGTTCCTCGGCAAAGTCCTGCAAGGTCTCGAAGGTCACATCGTCATCAAACTGCTCGGCGCTGATCTGCAAAATGCCGAAGCTTTCGTCGTGATAAATCGATACACAGTCGGGGTCTTTTTCGACTGTCCAGTCATCCGGTATCTGGATCTGCCAGTAGTCGTCGGTACAGGTTTGCATGATTTATCGGGGTCGTTGGTATCAGTGAATGGGTGATTTTTATAACAATATCACAGTGCCGTAGCCTTGTATCGCTAATTCTGCCGGGTGCAGGGCCGGTCCGGCAAGGGGGAATGGCTTGGGAGGCTGGTTTTTTTGTAGTTTATGCGGGCACGTGTCAGCCTAGAACTGATAGCCAAGTTCCACGCCATACATGTTCCAGTAATTATTGCCATCGTTGGCGATACCCCGGTCCTGGTTGAGGCCGAGATAAAAGACGCCGTAGTGGACGCCGAGGCGCAGATTTTTGCCCAGCCCGGTATTGAAGCCGATGCGACCCACACCGAGCAGGTCAACCCCGGCCTGATCGGTGTTACCGCCCAGCAGTTCGAGATAGACATAGGCGTTGTGGGCGAGAGTTTCGTCGCTATCGCGACTGCCAAGCATCCAGCGTACGATCGGTCCAACCAGCCAGTAACTGCCTTCGACCTTGATACGTTGCGGAACGCTGTCACGGTTATATAGCAGGTCGAGATCGATTTTGCCTGCCTCGACAGTCAGTCCAAAATGGGTATTCATATTGGGCACGAAGCCGCCGCTGAATTTAATTCCGGACAGATAGCCGTGCTCGCTCGGGCTGGTGTCGAGATTGATAAAGTGTGCACTCAGATCCCACCAGTAGGAATAATAGTCCTCGTCGTTGCTCAAGGCGTCGATCAGCCATTTACCGGCATAGACAAACAAGGC
>JAHEDB010000235.1 GCA_024641465.1 Chromatiales bacterium
TAAAGGCAAAGGTAACGGTGATGCCCAAAACCAGAAAAAGCATGAAATCACGCAGCGGGTGCTTTTTGAACATCGTCCTACTCCTATTTAAAAGTTATGGTTTTGACAAAAGTTTGCATAGAGATATGTACGGCTGTTTTGCGGCGATCTTTAGTGGTTTTACAGAATATTGTGAAAACCGTCATCCTTTTAAGTGTCATTAGGCAGAAAAGGCTTTTTATCCCTGATTTATGTGAGATGACAACCAAGGGTTGTTGGGCCCGAACTTTGAATCTATTGACTAGACTGATTAAAACACTCGAAACAGAGCAAAGTGAATCAGGTATGTTGCATCGAATACTCTTTATTTTAATTATCTTATCAGGACTGGTCGTGGCCGAGATCGCCTTCATCGCCCTGTCGACCGGCCATATGGCGATCCAGATCAAATCACCGTTGCTGGAGAACCTCGGCTTTTTCATGGTGCTGGCGGGCGAGGACCTGACGGCGACTCTGAGGATTGTGCTGGTGGAGAATCCGCTATTTATTGTCGAGTCGAAATACAAGGCGACGGATTCGACGGCCTGGTCATTACACTATTTCAGTGTAACGCTGTTGGTGCATTTGCTGGTGGCCTATGTCGCATCGGAGAAGGTGAGTCGACAGGGGATAAATACCCGCATACAGGATCTCCCTTTGAGCGGGTCGGTCCTGCTGATCGCCTCGTCGGTCTATCTGTTGCTCGCGGCCTGTTGCACCGACGGACCGCACTGGTTATTTCATACCTGGCTGCTGGCGGTGGTATTTAACCCCATCACCTCCAGCAATGCGACCATCCAGTTATATCAGGTCCTGAGAGACTGGTTTATTTTGCCGCAACTGGCGATGGGGGGGCTGGGCGTCTACTTGTTGTATCGCCATTATCGGCAAACGCATCAAGCCAGGCACTAGTTGCTGGTGACTATCACAGACAGATCGACTTCCTTGCCCTTATATTTGGCGACAACCTCGGCCGTGCCGGCAGCGATCGCGGTCACCAGACCCTTGTGATCGGTATTGTTGACGGTGACTGGGTCGCCTGAATGTGGAAGGAGCCGGATTTCCCATGTGGTGCCTTCGTCCGTGGTCACATCCAGTTCGGTGTTATTAGACATATAGGCCTGTAGTTTCAACTGAACGGTGTCACCGATGTTGTTGGTTATCGCCAGTTCTTTGTAAGAAATGGTCGTCGAGTTTGCATCAAGGATCTTTATATCCTGGAGATAGCTATCGGTTGCGACGGTAATGTTTGCAGTGAGCGTGGCCGAGCCGCATTGTGCCGTGAGGGTATTGGGACCGCCTTTCGCAACCCCTGTTACCAACCCCGCATTATTTACCGTAAAAATGGCGGCATTGGCGGAGGTCCATTTGGCCTGTCGGGTAAGGTCTTTATTTACATTGCCAGTACCGCTATCGATATCGGCGTGGGCGAGAAACTCATAGGTCTCATCCGGCTTGAGTGTAACCTCGGTTGTATTGATACTGAAGTTATCCAGGCCTGTTTGCGCGACCAGCATATTGACCGTGGCGCTTCCCTGGCCCTTGTAATCAGGGGTGACGGCATAGGTGGCATTGGTGTGTGAGGAAAAGATCGCATTATTCAGGTCGTCAAGGTTAAAGCGAGCGTTAGTATTGGTGAGCGCGGCCGTCCAGTCGATTTTACTGGTGATGTCGCGCGTTGAGCCATCACCAAAAACACCTTGTGCGGTCAGTGTCGTGGTGTCGCAGACCACTACCGTCCGGGTGTCATTATTACTGACGGGGGCGCCGTTGACCTTGATGGACAGGCCATCGATCAGCAGAGGGTGGGATGAAATGACGACATCTGCCGTAGCGGTTAATGCCGCGAAGTTAAGCTTGACGGTAACATCCTTGGTTTGACTGGCCGGTAGGGTTTCGGTTTTCAGTAACCCATTGGTATCGATGGTGGTGGCCCCGGCAGAGCCGCTGTTATCGATGATCTCCCAGCTGACACCGGATAACAGGATTTCGTCATTCGTACTGGTGATGCCATAGGCCTGTAATTGTTCCTGGTCGCCGTGGGCAAAATAATATTGTGGATTGGCAGGCGGGGTGCTGACCGGGTCGAGGGTGCGGGTATATTTCGGTTTTATGATGATCGAGGCAATGCCGAGTTTGTTTTTCTCGATTTCCTGCTTCAGCCCTTCGCTATCGCCGCTCTGTTCGCAGGCCGTCAGGGATAAAATCAGCAGCGCGATCGTGATCTTGCCAATGTAGTTCTTCATACCTGATCCCCACACAAATTAATATTCAAGTTTGAAGCCGAGACTGAGGCCGGTGATCGTGAGGGCCTCGTCGCGGTAGTATTCGGTATATTCGAGCGTCAGCAGGGTATGCTGGCTCCAGACGCGCTCTTCCATGCCGACACCCCAGGAAAAGTCAGTATAACTCTTGGTGTCGGCGCCGCTGCCGGTCTTGAGCCCGGTGTTGGCGCTACCCAGTAAGACATACATGCGCATGTCGCTGCGCATGCCGGAATCAAGCCGCAGGTAAGCGGCGCTGATGTTATCGACTTGCATCTGAGTACCGGCCACGGTGTCATCGCCACTGCCCGCGTACTGCGCCTCGAGCATGATCTTTTGCGTAATGAATACACCCAGCTTAAACCGTGTCAACACGGGATTGAATTCGGTGTCGGCAACCGTGATGCGGCTGCGGGTGGCGTCCACTTCGGCATACACCCAGTTGCTGGCGTGGGCATTACTGGCCCATAGCTGGCAGACAAGCAACAGCGCGAGGCCGGCAGAGTTGAATTTCCATTGAGTCAGTTGGCGCATTTTAAGCATATCTTTAGTAAGGTTCCGACCATCTTACCGCGTTTAGACACGGGCATCCAAATTTCTTGCGCAATGTCTGTGTGATCAAACCGGGATTGTGCGGTGGATTGTTATTTTGCGGGTAACAGGTGTTCACCGGCAAACAACTCAGGGATCCGTTCGCGCTCACGCACCACATAGATCTTGCCAGCATCGACCATGATCTCCGCCGCACGGGGCCGGGTGTTGTAGTTGGAGCTCATGGTGAAGCCGTAGGCGCCGGCGCTTCTCACCGCCAGCAGGTCGCCCTGTTGCAGGTTCAGTTCGCGGCCCTTGCCGAGGAAGTCGCCGGTCTCGCATACCGGGCCGACGATGTCATACACCTGTGGCTGCCCCGCTTGTCGCGTTTCGACCGGGACGATGGCCTGCCAGGCACTATATAAGGTAGGCCGGATCAGGTCGTTCATGGCGGCATCGATGATGGCGAAGTTTTTGTGGCCGGTGTGTTTCAGGTATTCGACCCGGGTCACCAGGATGCCGGCATTGCCGACGATGGCGCGGCCGGGTTCGATGAGGACCTCCAGTTGCCGATCCCCCAGCCGTTCATTGATGGCGCGGCTGTATTCATCGGGGTGGGGCGGGTTCTCATCGTTATAACGGATCCCCAGGCCACCACCAAGGTCGAGGTGGCGTAAGCGGATGCCATTGGCCGTCAGTCGATCAATCAGCGCCAGCACCCGGTCCAGGGCATCGAGGAACGGCCGGGTTTCGGTCAGTTGCGAGCCGATGTGGCAGTCGATTCCGATGACCTCCAGGTTGGGCAGTTGCCCGGCCCGCAGATAGGCGTCCAGGGCGCTGTCGATATCGATACCGAATTTGTTTTCCTTCAGGCCGGTGGAGATGTAGGGATGGGTCTTGGCGTCGACGTCGGGATTGACCCGCAGCGAGATCGGTGCACGCAGGCCCATTTCACCGGCGATCTGATCCAGCATCTCCAGTTCGGGGATGGACTCGACATTGAAGCACAGGATCCCCAGTTGCAGGGCGCGGCGCATCTCGTCGGGGCGTTTGCCGACGCCGGAGAAGACCACCTTTTTGGGATCGCCACCGGCGGCGATGACCCGTTCCAGTTCGCCTACCGAGACGATGTCGAAGCCGGAACCGAGGCGGGCGAACAGGTTGAGCACGGCCAGATTCGAATTGGCCTTGACCGCAAAGCAGACCAGGTGCGGCCGACCCTGTAAAGCCCGATCAAAGGCGTGCCAGTGCCGCTCGAGGGTGGCGCGGGAATAGATGTAACAGGGCGTGCCGTGTTGCGCCGCGATATCGGTGACGGGGACGTCTTCGGCATACAGCCGACCGTTCTGGTAAGTAAAGTGATCCATGGGGGTTCAGGGTGTTGGGTTGGGTTTGGTCTTGTCCGCTTTGGCTTTGGCCTTGGCTTTGTCGGCCGGTGTCTCGGTGGCGGGCGGGTGATACAGCGGGCCTTTTTTACCGCAGCCGCTCAGCAGGCTGGCGCCAGAGACCAGCATCAGCAGGGCCATGAACATAACAAGGGAATAACACAAACGCATAATCGACCTGTTTTGGGTTAAGATGTCCAGTCAAGCGCGGCATTATACGCCGCTGGCGGGTAATTTCCATGGCCACATCGTAACGCAGAACTCGACCGACACCAACCGTGCGCATTCGCAGCAATATTTTCGTCTGGGTCTTCTTCGCCACCATCCTGCCGCTGACGGCGCTGGCGCTGGGGGCGACCTATTTCAGTGAGTCGTCCTACCAGACCGAGGTGACCCGCGA
>JAHEDB010000236.1 GCA_024641465.1 Chromatiales bacterium
ATATCGAGTCGTTGTTGTAACAGACAGGCCGTGCTGGGAAAGATGCGATCCGCCGTGGTCGTCGCGACGATGATCAGATCAATATCCTTGGGCTTTAAACCAGCGGCATCCAGGGCATTGCGTGATGCCTGCTCTGCGAGGTCACAGGTGGTTTGATCGGGCTCGGCGATATGGCGTTTTTTGATCCCGGTGCGGTCGGTAATCCAGGCATCGGTCGTATCGACCATTCGCTCAAGGTCCGCATTAGTAAGTATCTTTTCAGGCAAGTAGCTGCCGGTGCCGGTAATCCGAGAATAGATCAAACCTTACGCTCCTCTATCAATGCGGTCTCCAGCTGACGGCTGATCCGTTGTGGGACATTTTTCGCGACCTCACGAATAGCCTCATGAATCGCGTTACAGAAGGCCAGGGCATCCGCACCACCATGACTCTTGATAACAATGCCCTGCAAACCGACAAGGCTGGCGCCGTTATATTCGCGTGGGTCAATTCGACGTTTAAATGCCTTTAACACCGGCATGGAAATCAAACCGGCCAACATCGTGAAGATGTTCTTTTTAAACTCCTGTTTCATAAAATGGCTGAGCATCTTGGCCACGCCCTCGGTGGTCTTGAGCATGACATTGCCGACAAAACCGTCACATACCACAACATCCGCAGCACCGAGGAAGATACCATCACCTTCGACGTAGCCAATGTAGTTCAATGATTTACTGGCAGCCAGCAGGCGCGCAGCTTCCTTGACGCGTTCATTGCCCTTGATCTCTTCCTCACCGATGTTCAACAGACCAACGGTCGGGGATTTTTTTTCATCGATCGCACTGGCCAATTCGGAACCCATAACGGCAAACTCAAGCAGATGTTCTGCTGATGAGTCGACATTGGCCCCCAGATCCAGTACATAGACATGCCCTTTCACGGTTGGCAGGGTCGTACAAATTGCCGGGCGATCTATACCCGGCAGGGTCTTGAGAACAAAGCGCGCCGTAGCCATCAGGGCGCCGGTATTACCCGCGCTGATACAGGCCTGGGCCTGACCTTCCTTGACCAGATTAATGGCGACCCGCATAGACGAATCTTTTTTTCCTCGCAAGGCCTGCGAAGGCAGTTCATCCATACCCACGACCTGCGAGGCATGTTGTATGGTGAGCCGTTCGGAAACAGCGGCTTTGTGTTCAGTCAGGACCTCAGCAAGCCTGGTCTCATCACCCACCAGAATAAGTTTCAGGCCGGTATGTTGTTTTAAGGCCTTTAACGCTGCCGGAACAACGATACTCGCGCCATGATCGCCGCCCATCGCATCAAGTGCTATCGTGGCATTCACTTTCATGTATAGTTCAACGCCGTATAATTATAATAGTTTAATATAAATGCGGGACACGCCAAGGCATGTCCCGCATCAGAACCGAATCCTATTTACAGCATGGGCCATCGAACAGGTATAAACCATACCTTAGCCCAAAACGATCTAGTCGTCCTGTTTCGTATCGAGAACCTTACGTCCACGATAGTAGCCATCGGGACTGATGTGATGGCGCAGATGAGTCTCACCAGTAGAGGACTCAATCGACAATGTTGCTGCCGTCAACGCATCGTGTGAACGGCGCATGCCACGTCTGGATGGGGTTTTGCGACTTTTTTGGACTGCCATAATATTCCTCGTTTACTCTCAATGATCTTTTTTCAGTTTTCCCAGAATAGCAAAGGGGTTTGCAACCACCTCATCACGCTGTTCTGCCAATTCGTCTTCATTACTGAACTGCTGGTTCGAGCAAGACGCATCGCTGTGTACCGGTATATACGGGATCGAGAGTAAAATCTCGTCTTCCAGCATATCCAGTACACGCATGGGCGTCGATTCGACAAGTTGCGGTTCATATTGCTCAGGCAAATGCTCTGCTTCAATATCGTTTTGTATAAACGCCAGCCAGAACTCGTTCCGCAGGGGAAACTCCATGGCGGTCAAACAACGCTGGCATTTTAGTACCAGGTCAGTCGCCAGTTTCCCATGCAGGTATCTGATCCCGACTTCATCGATGTCGAACTGCAACTCGACATCGACGCAACCTGTCGTCGATTCCAACACCGGCAGTAGTCGCTTCAGGCTACTGATCTCAACCTTACCGCTAAATCGTCGACCTAAGTCGGCCATGCGAAAGGGGTCTAATTCGAGAGGTAAGCGCTGCTGCCCGGACATAAGCGGCGAATTGTAGCCGCGCACCTGATAAGAGTCAAAAAATATAGGCCAATCAAGCGGTAAATTAATTACCACACCAAATAACATATTTATTGTATGGTTTATATGTGAAATACCATTTTCCCACCTACCCTGTATAATTGTGGGCCCGAATTTAACCAATCCCCGTTATGTAATAAGGATCGATATGCCCCAGATTGTGCTTGCCTCCACCTCCCCATTTCGCAAAGCCATCCTGGAAAAGCTGCAAATACCGTTTGAGATAAACGCCCCGGAGGTAGATGAATCCCCCCAGCCGGACGAATCCCCGCAGCACTTGGTTGAACGTTTGGCGCGTGCCAAGGCATTAAAAGTGGCTTCGGCCTATCCGGATGCCCTGATAATCGGCTCGGACCAGGTTGCGGTGATCGATGGTCTCATCCTCGGTAAACCCGGAACACATGAAAAGGCCGTCCACCAGCTACAACAGGCCGCAGGCAGGTCCGTCACCTTTCTAACCGGCCTGTGCCTGCATAATAGTAAGACGGGCCAGTATCAATCTGAGGTGGTGCCTTTCACCGTTGTGTTTCGGGATCTTTCCGGGCAACAGATCGAAAACTACCTGCGGTCAGAAACACCCTACAACTGTGCCGGCAGCTTCAAGTCTGAGGGCCTGGGCATTGCCCTGTTTGAGCGGCTGGAGGGTGAAGACCCGAACACCCTGATGGGTCTGCCATTGATTCGGCTGATCCGGATGCTGGAAAAAGAAGGCGTCGGCGTTATCTGAAACCGGACGGGTGTAGTCCTATCATGGTCGCAACACGTGAGGCAAAGGACACCCCGATTCGATCCGCAAAACGCTCAAACATGCTTTCACGAGGGGTGTAGTCAACGATCTCTTCCGCTTCGATTATCTCACGCGCCACATAACTACTACTGCCAAGCCCATCGATTAATCCCAGTTCCATACTCTCTTCACCGGACCAGACCAGACCGGTAAACAGTCGCGGGTCATCTTTCAGCCTTTGCCCCCGCCCCTGTTTGACTACATCAATGAACTGCCGATGAATGGTGGCGAGCATCTTTTTAGCATGAGCCACATCATCGTGTTTTTCCGGGGTAAAGGGATCGAGAAATCCCTTGCTTTTGCCCGCAGCATATAATCGACGTTCGATACCGAATTTTTCCATCGCGCCGACAAATCCGAAACCATTTATCAATACCCCGATAGAACCGATCATACTGGCCTTATCGGCAAAGATCTCATCGGCGGCGGCGGCTATATAGTAACCGCCCGAGGCGCATATATCGGTTATCACGGCATAGACTTTTTTCTGGGGATACTCATCGCGTAGGCGTTTGATCTCATCATTGATATACCCGGCCTGTACCGGGCTACCCCCCGGGCTATTGATGCGCAGAATGATACCAACGGTGTTGCGGTCCTTAAAGGCAGTACGCAAACCGGTAATGATACTGTCCGCATTGGCAGGGGCATCATCCGCAATCACCCCATTAATCTCAATCAGCGCGGTATGCGGGCCTGTCTTTAATGCGCCCTTATCGACGCGATCCGGTAGATAGACCATTAACAGGATCAACAGCATATAGCCGAACAGCAGTGATTTGAAAAAGATATTCCAGCGACGGCTGCGACGCTGTTCATTCAATGCGGCAAACGCCAGGCGATTGATAACATCCTGCTGCCAGTTGTTGTCCTGCTTGGGTTCTTGCTGCTCGGGTGGTGTGGTTTCGCTCATGCCAAATATCCGGAAATGTTATAAGTCATTCCTTACCTGATGTCCGCAGAGTATAACGGCAGTTGCAATGCTTGTCTTGACCTCAGCTTGGTGACAATGGTGGAGAACCCATGCCCAGCAGCCATTGTGACAATTCGCTCACTGTATCGACACAGGATAATGGTTGGCAATCAAGCAGGCGTTGTCTGCTGTGTACACCATAACTAACGGCCAGTGCCGCCGTACCGGCATTGTTGGCCATTTGCAAATCATATTCTGTGTCACCGACCATAAGGATGTCCTTCGCCTCCACTCCCAGTTGGTCCATGATCTCCAGCAACATCTGTGGATGGGGTTTGGAAAAGGATTCGTCGGCACAGCGAGTAGCATGAAACACGGATTTAAGATCGGTCTCTTCCAACACCTTGTCCAAGCCCTGTCGACCCTTGCCGGTGGCCACCGCCAGAAAGTGGCCTTTTTCCAGTAATTGACTCAATAACGTCACTACACCATCAAATAACAGACTGGGGGTCTTATCCCCCACCAGAAAGTGATATCGATAGCGATCCACCAACGCACGATACTCCGCATCAGACAAATCATTAAACAGCGTGACCACCGATTCCCGCAGTCCCAGGCCAATGATATTGCGAATTTGTTCAACGGATCGGACCG
>JAHEDB010000237.1 GCA_024641465.1 Chromatiales bacterium
CGGGGTTTGCCGACTTGGATGTATGAAATTTGAGTTCCTTTTCAAGCCGTTCAATAATAGGATCAGGAGCCTCGAGAACAGCATTCAGTTTTGCCACTTCCACACCTTGCACGAGAATTGCCGTCTTTGTGATGGCAATGACAATAGTTTCTTTTGGCGCCTTCTCGGCACTTGAGGTCGGCAGGCTTATTTTTTTTGTATTAGGTAATTGTTGCACATCAGAAGAACTAACCAGCAGAAAGAATACCAGGATCGTAAAAATATCCATCAAGGAAACCAGATTTAATCCGGCACGGCTATGTAACTTCTTGAAATGCCGCATCCGCTGAGCGCGGCTTGAAATCTTCATTAATTTCACGACTACTTACCCTGTTTACTGGTTAGCGGCTCTGCATCGCCAATGGATATATTTGGAAACAGTTCAACTGTTTCAATACTGAGCCCCTGAACTACATCTGCACTTCGCACATTGTCCATCACCTGAATCAGGGTTTTGTAATTAACCCCTGGTTCAAGCAGCAGGGTAATGCTGTTTTCATCGGGGAACCTGCTCTTTATCTCGACCAGTATGTTTTTAAAAAGATCCCATCTCGTGTTTCCATCTGCCCGCTCAAACCTTTTAATAAGGCCGAGATTGACATCCTGAATATCAAAGGTTTTCTCTCGCAAAACCAGTTCCAGTTGCAGCTTGACCTTTTCCTGCTCTTTTACCTTGGCATTGAGCGGAGGCAAGTTCAACTCGAGTACGGTAATCCGGGAAAATACCGCCGTGATCAGCAGAAACGGGACCAGGATCACCATCAGGTTCATGAAGGCGGTTATATTGAGCTCCTGGGCCTCAGCTACATATTTGTTACTGAATCTCTTCATACGAGATATTCCTTCAGTCATGCACCATCATATTAATACTTTTAACCGCGGCCTTTTCCAGATTGCCGACAACATGTGCCGTCTTGGTAACCAGATACGAGTGTAATAGTAATAAAGGAATTGCCGCCATCAGGCCAAAGGCTGTTGTGTTCATGGCAACCGAAATACTGGCCGATAGCAAGTCTGCCTTTTCAGCCGGGTCGGCTGCGGCAACAGCGGTAAATGCCTGGATCAGACCGACAATAGTACCAAGCAGTCCCAGCAGTGTTGCCACATTGGCATAGGTCGCCAGATAGTGTGTACGCTGCTCAAGGTCGGGCATCGCATCCATCATCCCCTCCTCCATTGCCGACTCGATGATTTCACGACGTTTATTGGCGCTATGCCGGGCAAAGCCATAATTCAGCACAATGGCAAGTGGTGTTTTAACAGATTCCGTCAGTTTTACGGCACGCTGAAAATCACTTGCCTTCAGCATTGGCACCAACTGCGACCAGATCTTGATGGTCAGTCGATGGGTTCGGGATAAATATAAAAATCTCTCAATTGCAATTGCAAGACCAATCGCGAACACAATCAATATTGGATACATGAATGGTCCACCGGACTGGAAAAATTTAATCACTTCCATAAAACACCCTCTCAAAAATTAGCTATTTTTACGTGCAAATCCATACTTTATAACAGCATCACAATATCTTTTCTTCATCTGTTTTTTTGAAAAAAGACATAATTCTATCGACAAATTTCCCATCGTTGTCCTCTTCGAGGCCGGCAACATCTATATCATTAACTTCCTTGTCTATCTTATTCAAAATTGCCGTACGTTGTCTCAGATAGTCATCCCGTGTTATACGCTGTTGATAGTAGCTATCGGCCAACTCTCGAATCCTGGCAAAATCAAGCAGCTCGTTCATATCATTCTTCTTTTAATTCTCTTAATAAACGGAAGCCCGTTACCTTGTCCGGCTCACCCGAGTGTTCACTCCATGTAGCAACATCGCATTTATCCATGGAGTCCTGATATGAACCTCCAACGGTAATTAACTTACCACCTTTCGCATATACCCATTCCCGGGCATTGCCCAGATAGTTGACCAGACCCCAGGCATTCTGCATGCCTGTCGTGGTATTAACAAGATCGCCGCCTTTTTGTATTCCTCGACTGCTTAACTGGCAGTTTCTGTTTGGATCATGCTGCTGATTCGACGAATTTGAAGCATAAATCCATTCCTGCTTGGTCGGCAACCTGTATTTTCTACCGGACAGTCGGCTTAGCCAGCGCACATATTCCTTGGCGGTTATAACCGGAATATTGGTAGCCGGTATATTTAAATTAACCGCATTTACCACCGGACACTTTTCAGTTTTTTTACAGAAACGATTTAGCTCACCAATAGTGACTTCGTATTTACCTATTGCAAATTCCTTTAACTCCTTACTCCTTGGCACAACCACCAGGTCCGGGCCTTCACCCTGTTCGCGAAGTTTGTCCCGACATACCCCGCGTTTACCATATCTGCCTTGACCCGCTATTGCCTGATCGCAGGCATCTTTTGGCTTGATTTTTATTGCAACGATCTGCGCGTCATCGTTAAAGAGTTTTAATGCATAGCTCTTAGACTCCTCGGCACTTTCTGGAAACCGCTGACCGACAGTTGTGATACACACGGATAGTGAACTGATTATACGCTTTTCAATTTTCTGATATCTCGACAGATCAAGCGATCTCAGTTTTTTTATTGCAATATCAAAGTTTCTCATGCTCAGGCGAGACTGGCATTGTAGCTGCTTGTTTACATTTTCTAAAGCGACATTAAATGCATCATATGTCTGCTTGGTTTCTTCTTCATGCACAAGCTTCTGCCGCTTCTCCTTTCTAGCGGCTTCTGACTGTAATTTTTTCTGTCTTTCATCCTCTTCTATTGCCTGGGCCAATTTGGTCCTTTCGTCATTCAAAATCTTTTTGTCATCGGAATATCTTGCGGCATTATCGATAAGAATCTTTGTCCTTGCCAACTGGACACTTGCTCGGGTTTCCCTTATTTTCTGAATATAGAGAATAAAGATATCGCGTTGCGTTGTTGTCAACCACTTATCACCTTTGGGTAACATCTCTTTCACACCCGAGACTTCGCGCCACAGGTCTTCTTCCCAATCTATCGTAAACGTGGGATTATCAACCAACCGCTTGATTGATTCTCGGTACAGATCAAAACGGATCTTGAATTCCATCTTATTACGCAGATCATGCTCCGAGATACCCCCTCGGTTGGAATTCACTACATATACCGCAGTAGATAATATGGCAATCAATGCGATGGACGCCGCAACAAGATAGCCTGATTTAAACTTGGTGGTAAACTGTTGATAAAATTCATCGGCCGACTCAAGCCGATCAGCCCGATTGTAGGCCAATAACTTTTCAATCGCACGCCACTGTCGTTTACTAATTGAGGTGATACGCTTCGGCTTGAGGCCCTTTTGGCAAGCCTCGTCAGCCGGCATTTTGTTAAAGGGGTGCTTACCCGTCAATATTTCATAGACAATACAACCGAGTGCGTAAAGGTCATCCCGAATGTCCGGAACCTGTCCCTGCAACATCTCCATACTGGCATAGGCCGGCGTCAAAGCCCCGAGGGTTCCGGCATCAAATACGGTTTTGTCGATCGCCTTGCCATCGCGGCGATCAACCTGTGTCACCGCCCTGGCAATCCCAAAGTCAAAAACCTTGGCAACCCCCGAGTTGGTTACAAAGATATTTCCCGGTTTAAAATCAGAGTGTATAATTTTTTCAGCATGCGCATGGCTCAGCGCCGAACACATGCCCTTAATCACTTCCAGCGCATCATCCCAGGGCAGTCCTGTTGCGGAATATTGTCGTATTAATTGATCAAGGGGTTTGCCTTCCATGTACTCCATAGTCATGAAGACAACATCGCCATCACGATCAAAATCGTAGACCTTTACGATGTTGGGCTGGGATAGACGTTGCGCCTTGCGTGATTCACGCTGTAACGAAATAAAGGCATCGGGATGCGTCTTGAATTCATCGCTCAACACCTTAATGGCAACATAAGGATCCCGATCATGGGCTTCCACCTTGAGGCGGTCCTTGGCCTTATACACCACCCCCATGCCACCTACGCCGAGAACCCTTTCCAGTAAAAAGCGGTTTTTCAGTATCCTGTGCTGGCTGGTTGCGCTACTGTCCGATACGTCCGGCACAGCGGGTCGGGAAGGTGTTGCAGGGACACGTGTTGTGTCTGGCCCGGAAGGTCGTACCGGTACCCTTGTCACATCAGGGCGAGGGGCCTGTGGCTTGGAATTTATTGCCGCGGCCCGTTGTATTACAGGGTCGGCAGCAGGCTGAGCACGATTGCGGATAACGGTTCGATCCTGAGGCTCGGTAACGCTATTTTGCTCAACCGGGTTACGCCTAACCTGTGTTGTGTCTCGTGGGCGAATAACCGTTTTATCCACTGTCGCTACGCCATCACTTGTGTTTGAAGTGTAATCGGGAAAGAGTGGTTTTTTTTCGTCAGTCGTGCTCATAGATTCATCCGTTAAATATCATTCGCCGGCACATCGTTGGCGGGGATCCCTTTTACTATTATCACCGAGACGTTATCAGGTGCGCCATTCTCGAGCGCCTTGGCAATCAGACTCTTAACCCCTTCGTCCGCAGTGAAGTTTTTCAGACAATA
>JAHEDB010000238.1 GCA_024641465.1 Chromatiales bacterium
CCCGTGAGCGGGGTGGCCGGGTGATCGCCGTTGGCACCACCAGCGTGCGCTGCCTGGAAACGGCCGGTGCTTCCGGTGAGCTTAAGCCCTATAGTGGTGAGACCGATATTTTCATCACCCCGGGTTATCAGTTCCGGATCATCGACAGCCTGCTGACCAATTTTCACTTGCCCGAATCGACCCTGATGATGTTAGTCTGCGCCTTCGGTGGTTACGAACCGGTGATGGCCGCGTATCGCCATGCGGTGGCGAACCAGTATCGATTCTTCAGCTATGGCGATGCGATGTTGATTCACGGCGATATCAAACCAGAATAAATACAACGCAGAGTCACAGAGACGCAGAGATTTTTTATAGCTTGGAATTTGAATCATGTTAAAGCCGGTATTTAAAATATATTGCTCCGTGTCCTCTGTTTCTCTGCGCCTCTGTGTTGGATCCATCAAGGTCATACACCATGAAATTTGATTTACTAAATACTGATCAAAAAGCCCGTCGTGGCCGCATGACATTCGATCGTGGCGTGGTGGAAACCCCGGCCTTTATGCCGGTGGGCACCTATGGCACGGTCAAGGCCATGACCCCGGAAGAGTTGGCGGGCGATGGGGCGCAGATCATCCTCGGTAATACCTTCCATCTGATGTTGCGCCCCGGCACCGAGGTCATCCAGGCCCATGGCGACCTGCACAATTTCATGCACTGGCAGGGACCCATTCTCACCGACTCGGGTGGCTTTCAGGTCTGGAGTCTTGGCGACCTTAGGAAGATCACCGAGGAGGGCGTGACCTTCAGTTCCCCGGTCGATGGCAGCCGGGTCTTTCTCGGCCCGGAAGAATCCATGGCGGTACAACGTGCCCTGGGTTCGGACATCGTGATGATCTTCGATGAATGCACTCCCTATCCTGCCACCGAACAACAGGCCCGTGAATCCATGGAACTTTCTCTACGCTGGGCAGCCAGATGTAAAACCGCCCATGGTGACAATGCCTCGGCTCTGTTCGGTATTGTGCAGGGTGGCATGTATCCCGGCCTACGGTCCGAATCCCTCGCCGGGCTGAAGGCGATTGGATTTGACGGCTATGCCATAGGCGGTCTGTCGGTGGGTGAGCCCAAGGACGAGATGCTGATGGTGCTGGATCACCTGACGGCCGATATGCCGGTGGACCGGCCCCGTTACCTGATGGGGGTCGGCACGCCGGAAGATATCGTCGAGGCGGTGCGGCGCGGGATTGATATGTTCGATTGCGTGATGCCGACCCGTAACGCCCGCAATGGTCATTTATTCACCAATGATGGGGTGGTGCGGATCCGCAACAGCCAGCACCGGCTGGATACCCGGCCCCTGGATGAACAGTGCGGTTGTTACACGTGTCAAAATTACAGTCGGTCCTATCTGCGTCACCTCGACAAGACCGGCGAGATCCTCGGTGCGCGCCTCAATACCATACACAATCTGCATTATTACCAGCAGTTGATGCAGGGGCTGCGCGACGCCATCGCCGGCCAGAGGCTGGCCGAGTTCGTGACAAGTTTCTATGAAAGACGCTCGCAAGCCGTGCCGGCTGTGTCATAATAGCGCCCCATTTTGCCGATAAACCAGTAAGTTGGAGAGAGAAGAATAATGAGTTTTTTAATTGAAAATGCCCACGCCGCCGCACCGGCTGCCGGACAAGGCGACCCTCTATCAGGCATGCTGTTTTTCGTTGGTATGCTGGCGTTGATGTATTTCCTGCTGATCCGCCCCCAACAAAAGCGCGCCAAGGAACACAAAAAAATGGTCGAGGCCATCGCCAAGGGTGATGAAGTCGTGACCAACGGCGGTGTGCTGGGCAAGATCACCGACGTGGGCGAACAATATATTTCCATCGAGATCGCCACTAACGTTGAAGTCAAATTGCAGCGCCACGCGATTGCCACGGTCTTGCCCAAGGGCAGCATCAAGGCCGCCAAAAAAGATTAATCCCAATCATTAACAAGACTGAATTATCAGCGCGGAAGAACGGACTATGCTGAATAGATATCCTGTTTGGAAATACCTGATCATACTTTTCATTATCCTGCTCGGTGCATTGTATGCAGCGCCAAATGTGTTTGGTACCGACCCGGCCCTGCAAGTGGCGGCCAAGAGCCGTAAGGTGGTCGATAGTTCTACCCAGAAAAAAGTGATCGATGCCCTCGATGGTGCGAAGATCGTTTATCGGAGCGTCGCGCTGGATGACAAGGGCCTGCTGATTCGTTTCAAGGGCGTGGAAGGTCAGCTCCAGGCAATGGAGAAGTTACGCGATATCCTCGGTGAGGATTATACCCTCGCGCAGAATATTGCCCCGGCGGCGCCCGCCTGGTTTGCCTCGATGAATGCCTTACCCATGTATCTTGGTCTGGACTTGCGCGGTGGTCTGCACTTCCTGATGGAAGTCGATATGGAAACCGTGTTAGGTCAGACCCGCGAACGCTTTACCAATGAGTTTCGCTCCTTATTGCGCAAGGAAAAGCTCCATGCCGTATCGATCCTGCCGAAGGGCAACGGAATGGGCATTGAGTTGAAATTCCGTACCGCTGAGGAACGCGACCAGGCCAAAACAGCGATCCGCCGTGATAACGGTGATTTCCAGTATGTCACTGAAGAGGATGGCCGTGGTTTCAACCTGCTGGTGAGCATGAAAGAGGCGGCCCTGCTGGCGATCAAGAAACAGGCCCTGCAGCAAAACGTCACCACCCTGCGTAATCGTGTCAATGAAATCGGTGTCGCCGAACCGGTGATCCAGCAGCAGGGTGACAGCCGCATCGTGGTGCAATTGCCCGGTATCCAGGACAGCGCCCGCGCCAAGCAAATTCTTAGCGCCACGGCAACCCTCGAGTTTCGTATGGAGGATGTGGACAACAGCCTGGAATCCGCCCTGGCTGGCAAGGTTCCGGCCACCTCCCGGATCTATCACCGGCGTAATGGTCAGCCGATCCTGTTGAAGAAGCAGGTGATCATCACCGGTGATCGGATCACTCATGCCACCTCGGGTTTTGATAATGACTCAGGCACCGCGGCGGTACACGTCAATCTGGACGGCGCTGGGGCGCATATCATGGCTCGTACCACCAAGGCCAATCTGAAAAAACCCATGGCGGTGGTGTTCATCGAACAAAAGACTGATGTTCGCATGGTCGATGGCAAGCAAGTCGTTACCGAGAAAAAGGTCGAAGAGGTGATCAACGTTGCCACCATCCAGGGTGTGTTCAGCCGCCGTTTTCAAATCAGTGGCCTGGATAGCCCGAAAGAGGCGCAGGACCTGGCACTGTTATTACGCGCTGGCGCCCTGTCGGCTCCGATCCGGATCATTGAAGAGCGGACCATCGGTCCGAGCCTGGGTCAGGACAATATCGATCAGGGTATGAAGTCAGTCATCGTCGGGATCAGTCTGGTGATCGTCTTCATGGCCATGTGGTATCGCGGATTTGGCATGGTAGCCAATCTCGCCCTGCTGCTGAACCTGGTGTTAATTGTCGCGGTGTTGTCTATGTTGCAGGCCACCCTGACCCTGCCGGGTATTGCCGGTATCGTATTGACCATGGGGATGGCGGTGGATGCCAATGTGTTGATCTTTGAACGTATCCGCGAAGAGCTCAGAGTGGGCAATACCCCCCAGGCCAGTATCCATGCCGGTTATGAAAAGGCCCTGTCGACGATCGCCGACGCCAATATCACCACCCTGATCGCCGCGGTGGTGTTATACGTGTTTGGTACCGGCCCGATCCGTGGCTTCGCCATCACCCTGTCCATCGGGATTGTGACCTCCATGTTTACCGCCATTATGGGCACCCGGGCGGTGATCAACCTGCTGGTCGGCGGCCGTCGTATCAAGTCCCTGTCGATTTAAGGAAGAAGAATCCATGCAATTTTTTAACAAAGATACCCATTATGACTTTATGGCCAAGAGCAAGCTGGCCATGATCTTTTCTGGTGTTTTGGTCATCGCATCCATCGTCAGCCTGGTGGGTAAGGGCCTGAATTTTGGTCTCGACTTCACCGGTGGCACCCTGCTGGAGGTCGGTTATCCCCATGCCGTGCAGTTGGCCGATATTCGCAAGGCCCTGACCGCTGCAAAGTATGACGATGCCGTTGTGCAACACTTCGGTACCGCCAAGGATGTACTGGTGCGGGTCGCACCTCGTGAAGGTGTCAGTAGTTCCCAGATCGGCGATACCATCCTCAAGGTCCTGAAAGAATCGAGTAATGGTGAAGCGACCATGCGGCGGCAGGAATATGTCGGACCCCAGGTCGGTGACGAATTACGTGACGATGGTGGCCTGGCGATGATCATTGCCCTGGGTTGTATCCTTGTGTATGTCATGATGCGCTTCGAATGGCGCTTTGCCGTCGGCTCGGTTGCGGCCCTGATCCACGACGTGCTGGTTACCCTCGGTTGTTTCGCGTTTTTCCAGTGGGACTTTGACCTGACGGTAATGGCCGCGGTACTGGCGGTGATCGGCTATTCGCTGAACGATACCATCGTGGTGTTTGATCGTATCCGGGAAAATTTTCATGTCATGCGCAAAGCCGACACGGTAGAGGTAATCAAT
>JAHEDB010000239.1:0-1968 GCA_024641465.1 Chromatiales bacterium
TCGACATGACGGCCTGGCTGGCCTCGGCCGGGATCGTCGGTATCGCCATCGGTTTCGCCGCCAAGGATACCCTCGCCAATCTGTTCTCCGGTGTATTTATCCTCGCCGACGCGCCTTATAAACTCGGTGACTATGTAGTGCTGGACAGCGGCGAGCGGGGCAAGGTCACGGCGATTGGTCTGCGCAGTACGCGCCTGCTGACCCGCGATGACGTGGAGATCACCATCCCCAACGCCATCATGGGCAACACCCGTATCATCAACGAATCCGGCGGGCCGCATGAAAAATCCCGCATCCGCGTCAAGGTCGGTGTCGCCTACGGTTCCGATATTGATCAGGTCAAGGCCATCCTGATGGATATCGCCGCGCACGAATCCCAGGTCTGCGCGGATCCTGAGCCGAGAGTGCGGTTTAGAAGTTTTGGTGGTTCGAGTCTGGATCTGGAATTATTGTGTTGGGTGAATACCCCGGAGGAACGCGGCCGTGTGCTCGATGCACTCAACACCACCATCTACAAACGTTTCAGACTGGAAGGCATCGAGATACCGTATAGCAAGCATGACCTTTATATTAAGGAAATGCCGAAATAGTTGTTGCTGACTAGAATGTAAAATTCAGGCCGAAGGACAGCATCGAGATGTCCGTGCCGGGGGCGCCACTGGTGTCATTCTTACCCACATTGGTAAAGCGCTCGATTTCGGTGCGGACCAGCACATGTCTGTCGACCGGCAGATTGATCCCGAAACCATAGGTGACATCCTCGCCCCGAATCTTCGTCCCCGTGGGCAAATCGGTTTGTGACCAGCGCGTGACCCCACCTTTGGCATACAGGGTCATACCCCGAATATCCAGGTTGGCCAGCGCAACGGCGCTAACGCCTTTGACCTCCTCCGTCGCATTGTTGTATCGACCAAGGTCATGGTAAGACAGCTCAATACCCAGCGGCCCGAGGAAACGCGAACCAATATAATATTTTTCCGCGGTATCCGACGTCATATCGCTGCTGGTGTTGCGCTGCATCGTCGTCCCCACCCCGAAACCACCGTATACATCGACCTCCAGGGCCTGACTGACACCCGGCAATACCAGGCAGATACCGATGGCCAGCAGTGCTTGAGTCAATACATTATTTTTCATAGCTGTTTTCCGTTCCTTACAACACCACATCACATCGCAGGGGCGGTCTGTTGCCCTCAGCGCCGGTTATTTCTGTCAGTCTCACTCTATATAACGGAAATTTCGCCGCGCACTTGAGGGCTTTTTTTAACGGGATTTCACCCCCAGGCACAAATAAATTCTTCACCATGCAATCAAACCCGGTGCTGATTCGTCTTGTGGTTACCAGACCGATTTGGACTGGCAATAAACCAGCGAGGAGGAGAAAGAAGTGCGTATACGGGTGGAAAAGGGTGTGCTGTTTGCCATGGCCGATGTGTCAGCCATGACAAAATAGCATCACCCTTCAATCATGAGAAAAGTGGTAGCAGGATCACAAACAGTCCCACCAGGATGAGAGATATTCGCACAAACAATTCATCTAATATGCCCATGGTATCCTCCTTATCGATAATTCTGCTGCTACTTGTATGTATATACCCGCAGAATGTCGGTGCCTAGACGATTTAACAAAGCGTTACAAAATGCCGCAAAATATTTTCTCAAGTTGTATAAAACATACACAACCCCGCCAAAAACGCGCATTGGTAAATTAATTTTGTTATCCTGATAAGCATTAAATATTCAGAATATAGGACTACCCATGTCACAAGAACCAGACTTGACCATGAACATCGCGGATCTGTACCGTGAGGAAAACTTCACGGACCGCAAGATCGGCAACATCCGCCGCCTGAGCCCCATCGACGCCAATGGCGATCCGGATCCCAGCCGCGAGACTATCTACATAGGTCAGACCCAGATGATGACCAACATGGGGCCCCTGCCGCTGACCTTCGAGATCGAGGCCAA
>JAHEDB010000239.1:2068-4568 GCA_024641465.1 Chromatiales bacterium
CGGCCGATCAAATCCCTGATCGTTAACGAAGTGCTCAGTTCTTTACTGGGCTGCCAGACAACATTCAGATCAATACTATAACCTTCACCATCAGGTGGATTCACCTTGCGATCAAAGAGTGAGTCCCTGGAATAAAAATAATCCACATTGAAATCATAATTGTAATCATTCGTTGCCAGGGCCGTCGCCGTCCCCTGTAACACACCCTCTGTCAGACTCACACCCCGCAGATAAGACACGCCCACTGCAAGATTCAGGGTGTTGGCGGGATGGAAGTCATGGCTGAGTCGAAGTCCTTCACTATAGCTATGCCTTGCCCGCAGGTCGAGATAATAGGTCTTGCCAACTTCGAGGGGCAGTTTGTTTTCGACGCGATAAATAAAATCGGCGGTGTCCGCTGAGAACTCGAGTTCATAATCGTAACGCTTGATAAATCCCAGCTTCCAGTTGTCGACAGACACACCGGTTTCAACCCAGTTGTGGGTAAAGGCCGCCTCACCACCGCGAAAGTCACCGGTCCAACCGTGCATGGCACCTTTCACGGTAACCGGTTCGCTGTAGGCAAACAGGCTGGAGTCGATGTAGATATCGCCAAAGGCGGCAGTCACCTGTGCGAAAAACAGGGCAACCAGAAATATTTTTTGTTTATTGCTCATATCCAAATAAAAAAGGGCGACCAGCAGGCCGCCCTCTCGATGTCAACATAAACGATAATTACAGGGTCTCAAACGAGCCATCGATGTACCTGAGGATACCCACTCCATTGACCTCGCTCAGGGTGGCGTACTCCTTGCCATCATAGGTCAGACTGCCCGCAGAGACATCGCCGTTTTCCGTAAAGTTGAGGACAAGTTTCGCGCCGTCCTGATTGGTAATGGTAAAGTCACCGGTGGCATTCCCCTCGACAACAAGTGCGCTCAACTCCATGCGCCTGCCGCCATAGGAAATCGTCATCATGCCATTACCATCATTGAACCCGGTACGATCCCCCGTCAGGGTAAATTTGGCCTCGGGCAGGCCGGTCAGCTTCGCGGTGAGGCTGATGCTGATATTCCGTATATCGCGGAAGTTTGTCGTATTTTCTTCCGGCTGACCCGTAGCTGGCCATAACAGGATAGCATCTAACTCACCACCGGCTGGGGCCCAGTTAGTAGGAACAACTATCTGGTAACTTCCTTCATCAGCAACCCATACCCCCAGGAAGTTATACAGCCGGTGATAACCTGCCAGATAGACATTTAGCGAGTCATAGGACCCCACTTCAAATGAATAATGATATCCACCCGTCGACGTTTCATTCACAGTCACCTGTTTTGTTTCAGAGTTCCAATCATAAACCAGCGTGATATAGGGCTCGACAATGGTGATGCTATTACCACTGTTTGAAAAGCTATAGCTACCCACAGTCTTATGGACACCAGCCTTCAGAGGCGGCAAGGGCATAAAGGTCGCCGCATTCGGCATCGTCGCGCCAAACGACACACTATAACTGTCCCCCGTGGTGTTGCTGACACTGCCCGCAAAAGACAGGCTCTCAGGGTTATATTGAACGACATTATTGAGTCCATCTCTGATGACAACATCATTCTCGTTTTTTGAACCAACTATCGTTAGGTTTAACGAGCCACTCAGTGTGAGAGGGTCCGGCACACCACCAATCTCCGTGATCGTTGCCGCCAGGTTCATGCTGCCACTGTCCGGGTCCGGAAGGTCGGTCAAGTTTTTACCTTCCAGCCAGGGCGTAATATCTACTGAGGAAGTGCCATAGTCTAAGGACACACTGCCACTGGAAATTTCCAGGCGCACCTGGGTGTCCTCGATCACGGCGGTGTTTACCGTGGCAATAAATGAACTTGCAGTCAGAGAGACAGGAAAATCGATTTGCACATTAACTGAAACACCATCGATCTCACCGACCACACTGACCACAGTACCAGTGAGTATGGCCGACCCCGTTGCCGTAACCGACGGAGTCTGGCCCAGAAAATATGGTGCAATATCGTCCTTAGTTCCTGAAACATAGACCTGCGCCGCTACCTTCACCGCATTCCTTAAGGCATCGCCCAACAACGGACCAGAAACATCGTAAATCAGACCGGCCGCATCGGTCTGGACCCTGAAGGCATCCGTCTTTGCGCGGGTCTCAGCTTTGATGACATTGCCCCATGTACGCACATCGGTAATAAAGGCCTTGACGGTCTCCAGTTCACCCAGGCCGCTGGTCGGGCTAGGCATTGTCTCGGTTGGCTTATTGGTTTTGGCCGGATTAAATGCAATTTGATACAAATCCCATAAGTCATTGTATGCATCACCGGTCTTATCATTGCGCTTGGCGATCATTGCGGCTTGAAAGGCAAGGTCCGCCAGGCTGATCACTTGCGCAGTATTCATTGACTCATTGCTGATCAGCTCACCCTCATTGGCAATGTAACTGGCCAGCAGAGCATCAATCGCCGCCTTGATGTCACCACCAAAACTTGCCTGAGCAATCGACAGCATG